>CACFYR010000015.1 GCA_902570505.1 uncultured Pelagibacteraceae bacterium
AGTTGTAAATAGTTATTTAAATAGAAGTTGGTCAATTGAAGGAAATGTTATTACTGGAAAAAAATTGGGTAGAAAAATTGGGTTTCCTACATGCAACATAGATATAAATAACTATGTAATTGCAAAGCCGGGAGTTTATGCAGTTAAAGTGCAAATTGGAAAAAATAAAAAAATGTTTAAAGGAATAGCCAATCTAGGGTACAGACCTACATTTAAAGGTAAGAAAATACTTTTAGAGGTTAATATATTTAATTTTTCAAAAAATATTTATTTTAGGAAGCTAAAAGTAGATTTTATAAGGTTTATTAGAGGTGAAAGGAAATTTAAAAATATTAATGCATTAAAAAAACAAATCGACAAAGATATATTAGTAAGTAATAAAGAACTTAAATAATTTAAATGAGCAAAGATCAAATAAATTTACCAAAAACAGTGTTTTCTATGAAAGCGAATTTGCCTGCAAAGGAACCAAATTTAGTTAAATATTGGGATGAAATTAAATTGTACGACACCTTGCGTCAAAAAGCTAAAGGAAAGGAAAAATTTATACTTCACGATGGTCCTCCATATGCAAATGGAAATATTCATATGGGTACTGCGCTTAATAAAATTTTAAAAGATATAATCACAAAGTTTCATCAAATGAATGGTAAAGACTCAGTATATGTACCTGGATGGGACTGTCATGGTCTTCCAATTGAGTGGAAAATTGAAGAGCAATATAAAAAAAATAAAAAAAATAAAAATGATGTTCCTATTGTAGAATTCAGGAAAGAGTGTAGAGATTTTGCAAATAAGTGGATTAAAACTCATAAAGATCAGTTTAAAAGACTTGGGGTTATAGGAGATTGGGAAAATTACTATTCCACTATGAGCTTTGATGCAGAAGGTCAGATTGTTAGAGAGCTTGGAAAATTTCTAAAAGAGGGAAGTCTTTACAAGGGTTATAAGCCTGTCCTCTGGTCAACAGTTGAAAAGACAGCTTTGTCAGATGCAGAAGTTGAATATATGGATCATGTATCTGATACGATTTATGTTTCATTTAAAGTCAAAAAATCATCTATTAAAGACCTTGAAAATTCTGAAGTTATTATATGGACAACGACACCATGGACTATACCTGCAAATAAGGCATTAGCATACAATAAAAGTCTTGATTATACACATCTACAAATTAATGATGAAGGTGATTTTAAAAATAGAAAAATTGTAATAGCAAAAAATCTTTTAGAGAGTGTTGTTAAGGATTGTAATATAAAAAGTTATAAAATTATTAAAGAATTTTCTGGTAATGAGTTTGAAAAGACAATATGTATTCATCCATTTTCAAAAATTGGTTTTGATTACGATATTCCAATGCTCGATGCAAGATTTGTTACCACAGAGCAAGGCACAGGTATAGTTCACTGTGCGCCAAGTCATGGTCCAGATGATTTTAATTTGTGTCTTAAATATAATATTAAAGCTTTAGAGACCGTAGATGATGATGGTAGATATACGGAACATATTCCTATTTTTAAAGGAGAACATATTTTTAAAGCAAATCCTATTGTTATAGAAAAACTTCAAGAGAGACTTGCGAAGCTTGCAGGCGGAGTTGCAGTTATTAAAGTTGGTGGTGCAACTGAAGTTGAGGTTAAAGAAAGAAAAGACAGAGTTGAAGACGCTTTGAATGCTACAAGAGCCGCTGTTGAAGAAGGAATAGTGGTTGGAGGCGGATGTGCATTATTATATGCATCTCAAGATCTAGATAAATCAGTAAAAGTTAAAGGAGACGATCAAAAGGCTGGTGTAGAAATCGTTAAAAGCGCCTTACAAGCTCCAATAAGACAAATTACAAAAAATGCTGGTGTTGATGGTTCTGTAATTGTAGGAAAACTTTTAGAAACTAACAAACCTTCAAACGGTTACGATGCCCAGACAGAACAATATGTCGATATGTTCAAAGAAGGTATAATTGATCCTGTTAAAGTTGTAAGAACTGCTCTTCAAGATGCAGCTTCAATTTCTGGACTATTAGTAACAACCGAAGCAATGATTGCTGACAAACCAGAGGAAAAAGATGCTGGACCTGCTGGAATGCCTCCAGGAGGAATGGGTGGCATGGGTGGCATGGGTGGCATGGGAATGTAAGACTCATTTTACTCAAACAAAATTTGAGAAAAGGCAGAGAAATCAAACCTCTCTGCCTTTTTTTTTGTTCTCATTTAAAGATGTACTTTTAGATGTACGAAAGATGTACCACCAATGTCAGAAAACCCACCCCCCCAAAATCTGATTATAATTAATTCACTACTTTAAGGGATCTGTTTAGATTAAGTTAATCTATAAATGCAACGCAGAACTTGAAAGATAGAGACGCATTTAAATCAATTCCTAGAGTATTTTTTCGCAGATACGACACTTACTACTAATTATATAGTTTTGTATAAATAAACATACTCTATGACAGATGTACAAATAGAATATTCTGCGTCTGAGATCACATTTTTGCGTCTAGGTGGTCGCAAGAGTATTTTCCCTCTTTCAACCATCGCAGAGAACTAAAATCTTATAAATAATTTTATATATAATTATATGATTTCTTTTTAATGCTGTTTTATGCATGATCTTGAAGTCATCTTAATCTGCAATATATCGGATTAAAAAATCTCATGTTTGATCTGGACAATTACGACAGACTGAAACAATGCGAAATGTAGTGTTGTGAAATTTTTATGTGTATGTGAATCCAAGTTTGCTCTGTCCGACCTGACAACAAACAACTAACTTATCTTCAATTGGTTTTGGGGAATAAGAAGTGGGTTATTTTTAAGAGAACTGAATAGATGTAATCATAACTGGACATCGTGGTAATTCAGAAACCAAGTCTGTGCGAAGTTGCACTTGCATAGAAACATCTCTTGCTGAGACGCAAGAGGTGTGTCTGAACAAAATTGCTTTGCAATAGATATTAACCCCAAGAGATACTTGATCACGAAGTGATCAACTGACGAAGTCAGGGGTTAAAGTATAGGTGGGGGAAATGGAAAAGAAATTAAATAAATATAAGAACAAGAGCAAATGCAAAAGTAAATCAGTAAGAAAGAGGAAATATTATGTTATCAGCAAAAACCGACCAAAAAATAATAAGAACTTATGTAGTAAATAAATCTATCTATGAGCAGTTTAAAGAAGTTGCCGACAAAGATATGAGAAAATTATCTAACATAATTGAACAAGCAATAATCAGATACATTAGATCAAAAATCTAGTTATGAATCAGCAACAATTAAAGCAATTATTATCTGACATCAAAAGACAACCTAGTAATGATAAGAAATGGGAAATTTTAACGAAGTTGTTGGAAGAAATAATTAAGAAACAATAGGAAGAATTATGGACACTTCAAGAATGACTGCCCAACAAATTGCTATGCATATGAATAAAGTCAGACATCAACAAGCAGAACTGACTAAGGAAGAATTTGAAAAAGATTTACTAGAATCTATTAAGAAAACCCCAAATTCAGGTACTTCACTTTACGGTGCAAATAAAAATATCTTTGATCAGCAATTAACAAAAGACGCAAACGCAACAATGAATTTAAATCGTAGAAAGCATATTATGAAAGAAAAAATGATTGATATGATTGGTGAATTAAATGAGAAAGAATTTAAAAGATTTGAATCAGTTATGATTGAGTTTTTTTTGACAAGATGATCTAGGTCTCAACATTTGGGGTGGTGTTCTCCCCTGAACTCATACCACCCCAAATAAATTAAGTTAATTTATATTCAATAAGAACAAGTGTTCTCCAACCATTCTTCTCTTTAAGAACTTTCTTATGCACGATTTTATATCCTGCGATAGAAACATCTTCTAATTTACTATCGGCAGTTAAATCATAAGTTTTAGTAATCCCCTTCCCATTTTCCTTATGAGTTATTACTTCATTACTTACAATTGAGTGTTGGGTAATATCTGCAATCTTAATCTTTGCAGAGAGAACTGCTTTGTTTTCAGATATATTTAAATCTTTACTCCAACCATTACCACACACCTTAATAACTTTATCTGTCTGTTTATTTTTATTACAATAAACATTTACAAATTTCTGTAAGTCATTTGGGGAAGTAATAGTCTTTTTATTTTTGACATAACTACTTGAACAATTACTCAACATTATGCCAATTATTAATAATAAAAATATTCTCATTTTTACTCCTATAAGTTTTCTAGTATGAATAAAAAAGTCATAGTCGCAGTTTTTGACCATTCTTCCTCAGTCCAAAACTTTACAAAAAATGATTTCTCTTCCTTGCAGACATAAGTTTCTTTTTTATTAACTAGTTTGTCATTGATTACATCTGCTGTTGCAGAATATTTACATTCTGCATTTACAGATTTGGTTAAAAGAAAAAGAATAATGATAACTCTAATCATAGATTTCCTTTTCCTTTTGACTCAATTCAAATCTGACTTGATTTAAAATTGCGTCCATTAAAACAAAGAATGCTTTATGCACTTCTTGTTCAAATACTTGTTTCTGACATTTTGAATTACATTCGGTCAAAACATGAACAATGGTTGCTTGATAATATTCATTAGATTTTGCAAACGAATGAGTACAAAATGAAATCAGAAATAAGAATATAAGTGTCTTAATACTTCTCATATTTTCCTACCTCTTTTTCAACATCAACTATTTGTTTGATTATTTTCCTTTCCCATTTTGACTGACAAAACTCACAATAAAGTTTGCCAATAGGAAATTTAGTATTCAACTCAATCTCAAATTCAGATAATTGAGTTGAACATTCTGAACAAAGATAATCCATTAGGCAATTGCCCCTTCTCTATTCAAAATTTTGAAAACCCACGATACAGGAAACTTCTTTCGTGTTGTTTTAGTGATCTGATCTGCAACTTTTTGATAAGAATTACCTTGTTTTCTCATCAACTGCATTTCTCTAATAACTTGTTGTTCTTTTTCACAAGGTACTAACAAATTATTTTGATCTACATCATAACCGAATGGTTTTTTGCCCCCAAAGAACTTCCCCTGCGTTTTCAATCTGTCTTTAGTTGCCTTTTGTTTTTCTGAACATTGTTTTGAATAAAATTCAGCAAAAACAGATAGTAATTTTACAAAAACACTACCCATTGCGTCACTACCTGTCACTTCACCAAATTCTGTAAAGTGTAATGACACTCTCATTCTCTTAAACTTCTCAATAACTTGAAGTAAATCTAAGGTGTTTCTTGAAAATCTATCTAATGCAGAACAGATAATATGGTCACCTTTTTTAAGGTTTTTCATTAACTCTAAACCCATAGGTCTATTGTTAAATTTTATTGTTCCAGAAATACTTTCAGTAATTTCTTTATCAATAGTTAGATTTTTTAAGTTAGCATAAGAAGTACATTTTGATTTTTGAGTTTCTATTGAACTTCCTTTATCAAAGTTTTCTTCTGCACTACATCTTCCATAAAAATAAACAGACATTTTAGTTTCTCCTTTCATTCTAGTTTATCAATCAACTAGAATAAGGTACTTGAAAACCCTTAGGACACAAGCATTTGCTTATTAAGAGGTGTATCAGAAAGGGATTATCCTTTCCGATACACCTTTGGGGTATGGATAATTGAAGTCTTTTCTGATATACTATAAGTATGTTAAATGAGAGATATATCTTTGTTTATTTCTTCTGCTCTTGTTTAACATTTATTAAAGAGAAATAAACAATACGAAAGAAGATAATAATGAATAACGAAAACAATTTAAAATCAAAAACAGATTTTTATCTGAAAAAAGAAGTAATGAGTAATATAGATTGCTTGTATGATTTTCAAAAAGATGAACTAAATGCACAAAAAACATTTCATAATTTAGTAGAAGATTTAACTATGAATATTGAAAGTGCTGATCCCAAAAAATTGCAAGAGTTTTTTGATAAACTAGAAAAAGCAAAAGATAATGGATTTGATGAGAACTATATTGATTATCAAAAAACATTATTGCTTGAAGAATTGCAAAAATATTTGAATGAGATGAAAAAGAGAAATCTAACAAAAGAGAAGTTAGAGAAAGTGTTAAACTAATGACTGATATTTCAAAAATGCCATTAGATAAACTATTATTAAACAATAAAGCAAAACTAGTTAGAGAGAACTTCTTTGAATTAGATCAAGTAGGTCAAGGATTTATCGTTGAAGAATATTTAACAAAAACTGATTACAAAGATTTAGGAATGGACGGAATAATGCAAGTACTTGCACAAAGAGACATAGATGAAGGATTTACTAGATATGATTTTATAGAAACTGCTTCTCTTGCATATTCAGAACTGAAAGATGATGACGAGGATAATGAAGAAGAGGAGAATGATGATGAAAATGTTTAAAGTTTATGGTGTGTATGCTGATAAATTTCAGACTACTGAAGAACATAGTTTTAAAGAAGGTCACATCTTTATTGCAGGGGAAAGTGAAACAGATATCAGATATCAAATTAATAAGTATGGTTTAATCGCAATAGATAGAATTGAAGAATATTCTTATTCAGATTGGACAAAGAAAATCATAAAATTAAATAATGCCGATCGTTAGAAAAACACCTTTAAAACAAAACATAAGAGTTTGGTTTGATTACTTAAAGGTTGCGATTGAAGAAAAACTTAGCATTAACAAAGAGTATTATCGTGCTTGGCATTTACCCCAAGTACGAAAACTCAAGTTTGATAAGTGGTGGTCATCACACAAACATTTGTTTGCTCACAAAGAATATATCAATGTCAGAGTCTTGAATGAATTAACTTTAGATCAAGCAATGAAAGAAGTTAGAAAACAATTGATTGATAAAGTAAATCAGAAAACAAACTTTCATATCACAAGTAAGAAATTCAGATATCAACAAGTAGATGATTATTTGAAATGTTATAAATTAAGAAAACAAAATCTTACTTATAATCAGATCGCAGTTAAGATTGCTAAATCATACAGATCAAAATCAAAATCAAAGAAAGTAGTCAGAAGATCATTTGGGGTTGGTAGTGCAGAGAAAACATTTGATAGGAATGTGCTTCACTCTGTTAAGAAAAGAGTCAATAATGCAAAGACTATAATTATGAATACTGCAAGAGGAACATTTACAGGTAAGTATTAGTGCCGAAGATTAATAAAGATACATTAAAGACATTAAAGAATGGAGTGAAAGTTTTTAAATATGAAAACAAACATTCTTACAATTGTTATTTTGCAGTCGGTACTGCATATGCAAAGAGTGGTAAAAAATATTATGGTCTAGGTACTAAAAATATTAATGACGCAATAGTAAGAGCAAATGCAAAGTATAAAGAATGGCATACTACAAACGAACAAAAGTCTAAAAAGTTTATAGATTTTGATTTAGATATCGCACAACCTTACCTTAGATTTAAAATTAAGAAGTATAAACATAAAACTCATTTAAAAAATAATGAACAAGGTGAAAGAGATAAATCAAAATGGGAAAACTTTCTAAAACCATATTTTGAAGATGTTAATTACAATGACACCGATGAAGTTGAGAGAATAATTGATGATGAAGTTTTATCTGATTTAAAAGATTTAGGTAAAACTGGAAATACGATCAACAAATATATGTCTGTAATAACTCAAATGTTTAAGAGAGCAAAAGACAGGGGTGTTGTTAATGTAATTCCAGATACTCCAACCCAAAGAGTTATTGATACCCCAAGACACCCTTATGAAAATAAAGAATTAAATTTAATCAATCGTCATTGCGAAGAATTGTACAATGATAAAAAGAATATCTTTTACCTTGAGTCAAAAGATTTCTTCAATATTTGTAGATGTGCAGGTTTCAGACCAGGTCTTGAAGTTTTAAATTTAAGAAGAAAAGATTTTCATTATGAAACAGACGCAAAAGATCCAAAATATAAGATATTAAGATTTGATGTTTGGGGTACAAAAACTAAACCAAAACACCACCCAATTGCTAATTCATTCTTTACTGCAAAGATATTTCCTGAAATTCTTAATAGACATAAAGACAAAGAATTAACCGAAGATGACTACCTATTATTTCCATTTGAGAAGAATAGAAAGAGTTTGAAAAACAAAACAGGTAAATTATTTGTAGATATTTCTAAAAAGTTAAAACTATTTTACAAAGACAATGGTACTAGACCTCTTTATGCAATCAGACACACTTATGCGACAGAACTCTATAAAGGTGGTGCAAGTATTGATGATATAGCATTTCTAATGAACACAAGTGAGAGAATGGTGATGAGTGTCTATTTAGGTTTCAGCAGTCAGAACTTAATCAATGTTCATAAGAGAGTTTATAAGAACTCCAACCTAAAAGTTATTAAATAGATGTACCAAGATTAGAGTTTGCTTTGTTTTTTGAGACCAAATCAGATGTACGAAGATGTACCAATTTCAAATATGCCTAATAAAGTAAGAGTTATTGAATACCAGAATGAGAATGTAATACGATCCCAGTCCAGAACACTCTTCGTACAATAATTAAACAAATTAGAAACCCTCAGAAAGAAATTTCTGGGGGTTTTTTTTATGATATAATTTATCATGAGCAGTCCTTTTCTTGAGGTAAAAAAGAGAATATTTGAAAATTCAATTGGGTTTGTAATCTATGACAAATTTGCTGTAAGCAAAGGTCATTGTTTAATAATTCCTAAAAGAGAATATCCAGATTACTTCGAGTCAACTGATGAAGAAATTATAGGATTAAATGAATTATTGTTCCAAACAAAAGAATATCTCAAACAGAAATATAGTCCTGATGGTTTTAATGTTGGAATAAATTCAGGGGAATATGCAGGTCAAACAGTATTTCATATGCATATTCATCTTATACCAAGATACAAAAATGATGTTGAAAACCCCCGTGGTGGAGTAAGAAATATTATTCCTGGTAAAGGTGACTATTAATATTAATGTATAGAAAAACATTTTCAGATTTTAAAAAAACATTAGATAACGATATTAGAACAATAATACATAAAGGTAAAAACGTAGCATGCTATAAATTTCCTTGGTTTCAAACAATTTTGAATTTTGCAGAACAAGGAATAACGCATATCAAAATAGATCAATTATCAAAACCTTATGTTGAAAAAATAATAAAACACACAAGAAAAAGTCAATTTCAAGGTGATACTAAAACTAGGAATGGAAAAATGCTTAGAAGTGTTAAAGATCACATTGATGGTAAAATTAATTTAGACGAATTATTGCTAATAACAGAAAAAGAGGGATTTAAGTATGTTGTTGGAGCATTACCAATTATCGGTTCAAAAAAAATCACTGACGATTTGTATATTGATGAAATGAAAGTGAATAAAAGAATAATCCTTCAGGACACTTTCTTAAAGTTAGCACAAGATAAAAACCTAGTTAAGTTATTAGATGCAGGAACCGACTCGAGATGGGATCTTCAACAAAGAGTATGGGAAAAAAAGATGCATCCTAGCGCACTAATATCATTTGATGAAAATAATGAAATGTTTTATGAAGAACGTTTAAATCAAAGAATTTATCTTACATCTACCAAACCAACATTAACTAATTATCAGGGTGATGTTTGTTTTTACTGTAGAAAACCATGTTCATTAAATGATTTAGAGGTAGATCATTTTATTCCTCTAGATTTAAATAAACAATTTTGTTTACATAAAAAGAATAAATTAAATTATAATCTTAATAATATTGGAAATCTAGTTAATGCATGTCAAAAATGTAATGGACCAAAAGGAAAATGGCATATTTACTTTCCTAAAAAAGAATTTTGGCACGAACTTCACTTAAGAAATGAACAAATGTGTAATTCTGAAAAACCTCTTGAATTAACACTTCAATCAAACTTAGGAAAAACAACTGAGCAAATGTTTCAAAAACTTATAGAATTAAGAGATCTATGTTTTGAACTTTATTTGAATGAATGGGAAGGTCCATCAGAAATGTATGGTTCATTGCATTATTATAAAAATTAAATAACGAAAGTTTTGGGGTTTTTTTTATATAAATTTTTCAAGTAGAAATGTCTATATTAATTAATTTTATGAAATAGGAAAAAAGAAAGGCTCTCACCTCATGGTGGATGAAGTGTCAGTCTAACAAATTTATGTAGTCTAATTCTAACAAACCACATGACTAAATATAACAAATTTACAAAGTTGTATTTATCACTTTTTACTAGAAATTTTTTCAACAATGTACAATCCAAAAGCCACACAAGGACCAATTCCAAAAGCAAATAATAGAGTTCCAATTCCAACTGTACCACCAAGATACCATCCAATTGAAACTACAGATATTTCCAAAAAAGCACGTACAGATGCTATAGGAAGATTAGTTTTTCTCTGAAGCCCTGTCATTAATCCATCTCTTGGTCCAGGCCCTAAATTTGCAATTAAATATATTCCACTTCCTAATCCAGTTATAAAAACAGCAAATATTGCAAGTATGATTTTAGACTCGTAATTGTCAGGTGTTGAAACATATTTTAAGCAAACATCAATCATTGCTGCAATAATAATTGCATTTAAAATTGTTCCCATTCCTGGTTTTTGATTTAAAAATATCCACAAAAAGATTACAAAAACGCTTATAAAAAAAGTAATCGTTCCAATAGAAAAATCGACATAATTCGAAATTCCTTGAGCCAGAACACTCCAAGGTGAAGCGCCTGTATACGAAACTAGAAGTAATCCCTCTCCAATTCCAAAAAGTGTTAATCCAAAACATAAAAAGAAAAAAGTACTAAATCTAGGCTTTAAATTTAAAGGATCTTTTGAACTCCAAGAAGTTTTTGGAATATTTTTTATAGTTAAAAACATTTTTAATTTGTATATTTTTAATATTATATTTATGAATTACTATATAATTTACAGTATCAGATATATTAAATATTTCTTTATAATTTTAGTTCTTTTTTTTTACACAGAAAAAGGGAATTCACACCCGCAAGATTACAAAAATTATAAAGTTATAGAAATGGATGTATTTAGGGATGGGAAAGCAATTGGATTTAGTAATTATTTTTTCAACTACGAGAACCAATTTTTAGAGGTAAAAAATGAGACAAAATTTGATGTCCAACTTTTGGGGGTAAAAATTTTCTCAATTAGAAGCAAAGGTATAGAAAAATATTTCAAAAATAAACTAATATCTTTCAAATCCGAAACTAATCAAAATGATAAAAAAAAATTTGTTAATTTAGAAGTCACAGATAAAAAAGACGAATTTAAAATTAATGGATCCTCATATAAAGGAAAGGCAGAAATATCTAGTATTGTAGGTAATTGGTGGAACCATGATATATTAGAGGCAGACACTCAAATTAGTCCTTTATCAGGGAGCATTAAAGGTCAGGTTGTTAAATTTATTGGCGAGAAAAATATAAATATCAATAATAAAATATTTAAGTCAGAACATTATAAAATTTTGTCCAAAAACCCAAATACGCCGGAGGAAAAAAAACTGAACTTTGACATTTGGTATAGCAAAAAAGAAAATCTAATATTAAAAGTTTCTTATAATAGATTAGGACAGTGGGAATACGTAATTAAAAAATATGTAATCGATTATTGAATATTAATAATTCTTAGTAAAAGCTCATTCATAAAAGACATAAAAATTATAAAAGTTAAAAAAAAAATAAAATACATGAATGTTACAGCTCTATTTCTTTTTCTTCTTAATATAACTAAATTTTCATCATCTTCTAAAGTAGTATCTCTCTTTCCAGGAACATGATAATCGTAACTGTATCTCCACACTGAAGAACCTAGCCTTGAGTCTAATTTGCTATAATACTCTATCCAAGATATAGACCATCTATGTACACCGTATAATATTAATAAAGTCAAAATAGTTGTGGTCATAAAATATAAATTATATTAAAATTTTAGAATATGTCTATCTGGGGTAGTTTAATCGGCGGTATGATAGGTCTTTCTTTAGGTGGGCCATTTGGAATGCTTTTAGGTTCAATTTTAGGTGGAAAAATTTCTAGGGCACGAGCAAGAGGTGGGTTTACAGATATAGGCCAAAGTCAAAGGATTTTTGCATTGTCATTAATTATTTTATCTGCAAAGTTAAGTAAGGCCGATGGTCAAGTAAGCCGTGAAGAATTAATTGCGGTTAAAGATAAATTAAAAATACCTGAGAATGAATTAGATGAAGTGGGCAAGGTATTTAATAAAGCTAAAGAAGAGAGCACAGGTTATGAGCCATATGCTCAGCAAATCGCACAGTTTTATAAAGGAAATCTTAATGTTTTAGAGGAAGTAATTAATGTTTTATTTTATATAGCAGAATCTGATGGACACGTAAGTGGTGAGGAAGAGAAAATGATTGAAAATATAGCTTATATTTTTGGTTTAACTCAAGCTCAATATCTAGGCATCAAAGAAAGTAGAAAATCTTCTGACAAGCAGAACCCTTATATGGTACTAGAGAGTAGCCCTAATGATGACTTACAAACTATAAGAAAGAGATATTTAAAATTGTCTAAAGAACATCATCCAGATTTGCTATTAAGCAAAGGAGTTCCAAATGAGGTCATTGAAGAGAGTAAAAAAACAATGAGGTCAATAAATTCAGCTTGGGATCAAATTCAAAAGCTAAAGACTAATTAAAACTGCTCAGATTCTGTCGAGCCTTCCATAGCTGTAGTTGAACTTTTTCCTCCACTTATAGTGTTAGATACCGCATCAAAGTATGATGTTCCAACTTCTCTTTGGTGTTTTACGCTCGTATATCCATCTTTTTCTCTATCAAACTCTTGTTGTTGAATTTTAGAATATGCAGCCATACCATCTTTTTTATATTTCTCTGCAAGCTCAAAAATTGCAATATTTTGAGTATGAAATCCTGCTAAAGTTATAAATTGAAATTTATATCCCATTTCTCCAATTTTCTTTTGAAATGTTGCAATTTCATCGTCTGTTAAATGTTTTTTCCAATTAAAAGAAGGTGAACAATTGTAAGCTAATAGTTTACCAGGAAATTTTGCATGTACAGCATCTGCAAATTTTTTTGCTTCCTCTAAGTTAGGAGTTGCTGTTTCACACCAAATTAAATCCGCGTAGGGAGCATAAGCTATTCCTCTAGAAATAGCTTGATCTATTCCTGCTTTCACATAATAGAAACCTTCTGGTGATCTCTCCCCTGTTAAAAAAGGTTTATCGTTTTCGTCATGATCATTTGTAATTAATTTTGCAGCATTTGCATCGGTTCTAGCTAATATAATAAGAGGTACATCAGCTATATCTGCAGCTAACCTTGCAGCTTTTAAATTTCTTACTGCAGTGCCTGTTGGTACTAAAACTTTTCCTCCCATATGGCCGCATTTTTTTTCACTAGCTAATTGATCTTCAAAATGAACACCTGCAGCTCCTGCTTTAATAAATTTTTTTGTCAACTCAAACACATTTAAAGGACCACCGAATCCAGCTTCTCCGTCAGCAATTATTGGTAGCATATAATCTGTTCTATCTTTTGAGTTCATTTCTCCGTCCTTTATTTCCATATGCTGAATTTGATCAGCTCTTACTAACGCATTGTTAATGCTATCAACAAGTTTTGGTGCGCTATCAAAAGGATATAAAGATTGATCTGGGTACATTTCCCCTGCTGTGTTAGCATCTGCAGCTACCTGCCATCCGCTTACATAAATTGCTTTTAATCCAGCTTTAGCATGTTGAACAGAATGATTTCCGGATAAAGAACCTAATGTATTGACATATGGCTCTGTATTTAACAAATTCCATAGTTTTTTGGATTGTTGTTCGCACATTGAATATTGAATTTTTATTGAACCTCTTAATCGTTCAACTTCTTCTGGTGTGTAATCTCTTTTAATACCTGCAAACCTTTTTAAATCATATGAAACTTTTTTTTCAGAACTCATTTAAACCCCTCAATTTAAATGTTTAATTTAGAAAGTGATATGTTTTGATTAATTAGAGTTGTATTCGTTAGTAAACTCATTCATACCACTAGAACCCCAATCGCAGTGATCGTCCCTCAAATAAATACCTGACTTACTTCTTTTATCGTTGGTGTCCTGGTGGCTATTTTGTGCCTGATTTTCCTGAGTTTTTTTACTGTTATCGTTGTTCATGTCAACTTTATAATTTACAATATTTACAAAAGCCATAAAAATATTTAAAAACCTTGTAAAATAATAAAATTAATTGTAAATTTAAATTTACAAAATTTACATATAGTAAATAATGAGTCAAATTGATTTAAAAATTGGTCCAAAAATAAAGGCTTTTAGAAGACAGCTAGGCATTCAAGCAAATAAATTATCTGATCGATTAGGGATATCACCTAGTTATTTAAATCTAATTGAAAATGGAAAAAGAAAAATTGATGGCGATCTCCTTTTAAAGGTTTGTGAAGAATTAAAAATAGAATTGTCAGATTTAACAAATAAATCAGAATTAAACCTTATTAGCAATCTATCTGAATTATTGGGAGATGAACTATTTGAAGATTTAGATATTTTAGGTCCAGAAGTTAATGACCTAGTTAATACTAATCCTAAAATTGCTCGTGCTTTAATAAAATTAGGAGATAATTATAAACAAAAAGGACAAGAAATTGTTAGCAAGGTAGAAAATATTTCGGGCAAAATTATAGATGGAAGGAAAGCATCATTTCCGGGAGAAGTTGTATCAGATTTTCTACAAGAAAATAAAAATTATTTTGCAAATTTGGAGAAGTTTGCTGAAGAGATATTTAATAGAATTCAAATTAATAACAGAGCAACCTATATGGCTTTATGTGATTTTCTCAAAACAGAGTATGGTGTAAAAGTAATAGATTTGTTACCTGAGGATGACAAGCCTTTTTCAAAAAAATATCTTAAGAATCAAAAAGAATTACATTTAAGTGATTATGTTGCGTTAGAGACAAAAAAATTATACGCATCGGCACAAATTGCACAAGAAGGGGCTATGACTATAATAGAAAATTATTTATCAGAATTTAAATTTCCTTCTGAGGAGTCAAAAAAACTCACAAAAGTAGCTCTATTAAATTATTGCGGTGCTGCAATTTTGATGCCATATAAATTATTTCATAAAGAGTGTATAAAACAAAAATATGATCTAGAGTTATTACAAAATACTTTTGCATGTACCTTTGAACAAATAGCTCACAGAGTTACTTGTTTACAAGATCCGAAACTTCCAGGAATACCATTTCATTTTTTGAGAGTGGATGTTGCGGGAAATATATCTAAACGTTTTTCTTTATCAGGAATCGAAATCCCAAGATATGGCGGAGCATGTCCGCGTTGGAATGTTTATTCTGCTTTTTCAAGACCAGGAGTTATACAAGCTGCTGTAAGTAAAATGAGTAATGGTGAAAAATATGTTTGTATAGCAAGAACAGTTGAAAAAGGAGTAGGAAGATATGGGAAAAAGAAAAGTATTCTATCTATTGGATTAGGTTGTCAGGCTAAATACGCTAAAGACTTTGTATATACGGAAAACTTAGATCTAAACGACAAAAAAACAGAAATACCAATAGGTGTGTCTTGTAGAACTTGTGACAGATTAGATTGTTCTCAAAGGGCCTTTCCTCCATTGCATAAAAAATTTGATGTAGACATCAATAATCGCGGTGTTTCTGTCTATGTTACTGAATAAATTTGTTATTTTTTTTTTGATCTCTCCCTCGATAATAGTTGAGTAAGTGAGTCAACCATAGTATCGGAGGCCTTAAATATCTCGTTTGACTTAAATTCGTGAGACAAATTTTTTTCTGGATTTGTTTTGTCTTCAATTACAATACCTTTATCTGGAGCATTATCTTTAATATAAATTAATATTAACCACTCCTCATCACTTGACTCATCCCATTTAATGAAAATTTCTCCAGTCTCAAATCTTCTGTCAATACATCTAAATATTGACATATGTCTTGTAATGTGTCTCTTGTTTAATTGAAAAACTAAGCTTGCTGCACTTCTATAAAAACTTTCAAGCGATAATTCTATTTTCTGCCTAGCTTCAGAATATTCTCTTTCTTTTTTAAGAAGGGTTTCTCGATCATCTGTTTCTAATGTTTTAACACCAAGAGCCTCTACTCTTTCTCTGATTTTTTGATCTCTTAATTGTCTGTATTTCTCTTTTAACTTCTCAATTCTATCTTGTAATCCCTCATAATCTTCTCTTTGTTCTTTTAATGATATTCTCTCTAGTTTTTCTAATTCTTTAATTTCTCTAATTCTAAACTTCTCAATCTGTCGCTCTAATTTGATTTCCTGTAAAAATCTCTTCTGTCTTTCTGCTTGTTCTTTTCTTAAAAGAGCTTGTTCCTTTCTTAAAAACAATTTGATATCTTTATTTCTTTCTCTTTCTAATTTTTCTTCTTCTTTTATTTGCTTTAATTTCTCCTTTAATATTTTTTCTTCGAATTCTTTTTTTTCAATCTCTTCTCTGTCTTTTCTTTCTTTTTCTTTTTCAATATTTTCTATTTTAATTCTTCTAGCTTCGTCAGCTTTGATTGATTTATATTCAGAAATTTTATCGTCTATTTTTTGAAAAAAAGATTGAATTAATTTGTCTAATTTAAAAATATCAAAAGTTATTCTAAATGAAAAATTTTCTTTTATTTTATTTTGTATTCTAATTAAATTTAGTAGAGTTTTTGATGTTTTCGAACGATTTGTATTTAAA
>CACFYR010000016.1 GCA_902570505.1 uncultured Pelagibacteraceae bacterium
TTATTTTTGAAAAAAATACTAAAAAAAGGACAAGCTACAACCAAATTGTAAGTGTTTTAAATTTTCTTATAGAAAATTATGATTGGAAACCAGTTAAAGAGAATAACAATTTAATAGGTCTAGAGTCCAATGGAAAACAAGTTACATTGGAACCTGGTAATCAAATCGAATTAGCAGGTGCAAAACTCAGCAACATTCATGAAACATGTTCAGAGTCTTTCGAATTCCAAGATCAGTTAGTTAATGCAAGTAATCATTTAGGATTACAATTATTTTCAGTAGGCTATGATCCATTTACAAAATTAGATAATGTTCCTACTAATCCAAAAAAAAAGATATCAGGTAATGACAAAAGAAATGCCAAAAAATAATAATTTAAGTCTTGAAATGATGTACCAAACTGCAGGAACACAAATAAATTTAGACTATTCAGATGAAAAAAATTTTACTAATATTTTTAAAATTTCAAGCTATATTGTTCCATTGTCTATTGCTATTTTTGCGAATTCATCAATTAAAGAAAACAAATTTAGTAAATTTTTGTCTTACAGATCATTTGTTTGGCAAAATACTTCAAGAGGAGGTCTCCCAAAAATATTTCTAGAAAATATGACGTTTGAGAAATATGCAGATTTTTGTTTAGAATATCCATTGCTTTTCATAATTAAGGGTAATGATTATTTATTTCCAAATAATTACAGATTTAAAGATTTTATGAATAATAAAATAAAAGAAATTAATAATGAAATGCCTTCAAAAAAAGATTTAGAGGCACATTTAAGTACCATATTTACAGAAGTAAGATTAAAAAAATACTTAGAAATAAGATCTGTAGATGCATGTGAGTGGGACTGTCATTGTGCTGCACCAGCCTTTTTTACAGGATTAATTTATGGAAATCTTGAGGAGTCTTTAGATGTTATTAAAAGTTGGAAACCTGAAGAAATTTTAAATGCTTACATCAATGCTCCAAAAAAAGGTCTTTCGACTGAATTAAATGGAAAAAAATTATTAGACTGGGGTAAGATTTTTCTTGAGATAAGCAGAACTGGACTTGTTTCTAGAAATAAATTAAATAAAAAAGGTAATGATGAAACGGTTTACCTAAAAAATATAGAAAATATTTTATCTGAAAATAAGACAAAAGCAGAAAAGTCTATTAAAATTGCATAAATTGAAAAAAAAAAAACATATAATCGCAGTTCAAGCTAACGCTTTAAATACTTTAAAAGTAAATACTGATACCACACTTCTGCTTTGCCTAGAGGCCCAAAAAAGAGGATATAAGATATTTTGGTACCATGTTAACGATTTATCTATAGATAAAAACAAAGTTTCTGCAAATGGTTATTTTGTTAAATTTTTTGAAAAAAGGAAAAATTTTTTTTTAAAAAATAAAAAAATAAATTTTGATCTGTCTAAGTCTAAATATATTCTAATAAGACAAAATCCGCCTTTTAATATGGAATATATCAATTCGACTTTATATTTGGAAAAATTAATATCCTCAGTGAAAATTATAAATAATCCAATTGCTATAAGAAATATTTCTGAAAAATTCTATTCCACTAAATTTTTCAAATATATGCCACCTACAGTTTTAACAAAAGATATAAATAAAATTAAAATTTTTTATAAAAAATACAAAAAAATAGTGATTAAACCAATTCATGGATATGCTGGCAAAGGAATTTTGTTTTTGAATAATAATTTTAAAAAAAAGGAAATTTCAAAACTTTTACATAAAAATGGTCATGCTATGGTTCAAAAATTTTTACCTGATGTAAAAAAGGGGGATAAAAGAGTTTTTATTATAAATGGTAAAGTTTGTGGATCTATCAGACGAATACCATCAAAAAATTCAATTCTTTCAAATATATCCCAAGGTGGGACAGCAGTGAAAACAACTCTAAATTCAAAGCAAAATAAAATTTCCTCGATAATCGCAAAAGATTTATTGAAAAATAAAATATATTTTGCGGGTATTGATTTTGTTTCTAATTATCTTATAGGAGATATAAATGTAACTTCTCCAACGGGTTTACCACAGTATAAAGAGCTTACTGGTATAAATTTAGGTGAAACTTTTTGGGATAGCTTGGAGAATTAAAATAGACCTTCTGTGTTACCTTTCTTATTCAATTTGATTTTATTTGCTGCAGGAACTTTTGGTAAACCTGGCATCGTCATTATAGACCCACAGACCACGACAATAAAATTAGCTCCAGATGAAAGTCTGACTTCTCTTATAGGTATTTCATGGTTTGTAGGAGCACCTTTAAGTTTTGGATCAACAGAAAAGCTGTACTGTGTCTTTGCAATACAAACTGGCAACTTTCCATAACCATTTTTCTCAAAATTTTTTAATTTATCTTTTACATCATCCGAAGCTGTAATTCTGTTTGCTCCGTATATTTCTTTAGCAATTTTTTCTATTTTTTCCCAAGGTGTAATTTTTTCACTATATAAGTAATTAAATTTTTTCTTTGAAGTTTTTTTACATATTTTGATTACTTTTCTAGCTAAGTCTTTAGCTCCACTGCCTCCATCTGACCAGTGTTTACTTACACTTACATCGACACCAATTTTTTTACAAAATTCTTGTATCGTTTTAATTTCATGATTTGTATCCAAAATAAAATGATTAATTGCTACAATTGGTTCAATACCAAACTTTTTTATATTAATTATGTGTCTTTCTAAATTTACAATTCCTTTTTTTAAAGCATCTATGTTTTCATCCTTAAGATTATCTTTTTCTATACCACCATGCATTTTTAAAGCTCTTACTGTAGCTACAATAACAACACAGCTGGGCCATATTTTAGACTTTCTACATTTAATATTTAGAAATTTTTCAGCACCTAAGTCAGCACCAAAACCTGCTTCTGTTACTACATAATCAGATAATTTAAGAGCTGTTTTTGTAGCAATTACAGAATTGCAACCATGTGCAATATTTGCAAAAGGGCCTCCATGTATTATTGCTGGATTATGTTCTAAAGTTTGAGTTACATTTGGCCTTAGTGCCTCTTTTAATAAAACAGTCATAGGTCCTTGAGCATTTAAGTCTTTCGCAAGTATGGGTTTGTTATCTTTACTATAGGCAATTGTTATATTCCCAATTCTTTCCTCTAAATCTTTAAGATCATTTGCCAAACAAAAAATTGCCATAACCTCAGAAGCAACTGTGATGTCAAAACCATCTTCCCTTATGAAGTCTTTTGCTACGCCTTTTGTATTTATATTTATGAATCTTAAAGCCCTATCATTCATATCCAGAACTCTTTTCCAAACAATTTTTTTTTCATCTATATTTAATTTGTTTCCCCAATAAATGTGATTATCAATTAATGCAGACAATAAATTATGTGCAGAAGTGATTGCATGAAAATCTCCAGTAAAATGTAAATTGATCTGCTCCATAGGAACAACTTGGGAGTAACCTCCCCCGGCAGCTCCACCTTTCATTCCAAACGATGGTCCTAAACTTGGCTCTCTTAAGCATACAATGCTCTTTTTTCCAATTTTATTAATTCCATCAGATAAACCTACAGATGTAGTAGTTTTACCTTCACCGGCAGGAGTTGGAGAAATTGCAGTTACTAAAATTAATTTACCTTCTTTTTTATTTTTAAGTTTTTTTAAATATTCAAAATTAATTTTTGCGATATGTCTACCCATAGGACTAAAAGACATAGGATTATCAGGAACATTTAGTTTTTTTAAAATATTTTTGATCGGCTTTAGCTTTGCTTTTCTTGCTATTTCAATATCTGATAGAATTTTTCTCATTTATTACTGGTTTAAGGAGTTATTTTTTATACTTTATTCTTCCATTTTTAAAGAATTAATTTAAGTTATATTTTTTTAATATTCAAAGGATTTTTCCACAATGAAAAAAAACTTTAGATTTTTTGATAATAGACAAAAATATTTATTATTTGTCACAACCACAAATGAAAAAAATAAAATAGCAGACGCACTTAAGCCAATAGTTCAAAGTTTAAAACCTAAACATCCAGCCTTAAAAATATTTGATGCTGGAATGGGAGACGGTTCATTATTAATGAATATCATGAGACAATGCCATCAAAAATTACCTAATATACCTTTACTAGTTTCAACAAAAGAAATAAGCATGGAAGATGTTAGGCTAGGACTTGAAAAACTTCCAGATAGATTTGTTGAACATAAAAATACAGTTTTTGTTATTTCAAATTTAAACTATGTTGAGTCTACAAATCTTAAATCAAATAATCCAATCAAACAAAAAAAAATGAACTGGAAAATTGTTAAACTAAAAGGAAACTCATCTTTGGATTTCTCCACACAACTCAGAAAATTAAACCAAGAGTTTTTAGCAAAAAAATGGCAGGTAGAAAGAAATCCTAAGTCAGGAAATCCTACATATAAGGAGCCATCAGTAATTGTTATTTATCGAAAAGATCAAGAGTTTGTTTTAAAAAATGTGATACCAAAAAAAGACAATGGAAAAAATGAATATGATATTATTATTGCCTCCCAACCTTACAGATCTAGAGTTTCTGCTGAAAAAAAAGTAAAATTTGTTATCGAACCTATGATTAAATCTCTTTCAAAAAAGGGCAAACTCATCGTAGTACATGCGTGTGGTGGAGACCCTGCAAATAAAATTATTAAAAAAGTTTGGCCAAAAGAAATACCGTTCCCATCTTTATATCCTCAGATTGCTAAATATATAAAATCAAATTTAGATAAAGAAAAGCTTAAGGAATTAAAATTTCATAAAGCTAAAAAATTTAAATATATGTTAAGAGCACTGCCAAATGAAATATCTGGGGGAATCGCTACATCAGTTATCTTTTCAGCTTGGAACGCTGCTGTTTATGTAAATCAAATAACAGATGAACAAATTTTTGCAGCAGAAAGATCAAAAAATTATCAAAAAGTTGTGCAAAAAATTGTTAATAAATATAGAGGCCTATATTTTAATAATGAATTATTTGTAATCGAAAGAAAATAGTCCATTTTAGGTATTTTTAAATTTCTATCTTGAGTTGAGATATAAATTTTTATAAATCTAATATTGTGGTCATGAAAAAATATATTCTGTTTTTCATATTAACAGTTTTGTTAAATAGTTGCGTTCAGTCAACAGCAATGGTTGGCCCCGCATACACTTTTGTTTCAACTGGAAATGTTCTTCAAACTGGCTTTACTTTTGGCGCAAATAAAATGGTCGAAAAAGAAACAGGTTTATCTCCATCTGAAATTATCTCAAATAAATTAAATAAGGATAAAAATAAAAAAAAAAATGATAATAATATTGATGAGAGTTTATTAATATTAGTTGATTTGAATATCAAAAAAACTAGAGAAATTATTAAAAATGATCAATCTAGATCTTTAAATTATAATAGCACGAATTAGGATCCAATGAATAATGTGCAAATGGTTCACATTCTTGGAAACCACAAGATTTAAAAAGTTTTCTAGCTGGCAAAAAAAATTCTCCTGCACCAGTCTCTACACTTATTTCTTGAATGCCTAATACTTTAGATTTAGACAAAAGATCAACAATTATCCTTTTACCATAACCTTTTTTTTTAAAATTATCTGCAACTCTGATAGATTTAAATTCACCATGTGTTTTGGATAAGAATTTTAATGCGCCACAACCAACTAATTCAGTATCCTCCCAAAGACTCCAAAATTTTATACTTTGGTTTTTTAGACCATCAATATCAAGCACATGAGTACTACCCTCAGGCGAAACTGATCTAAGTTCATTAAAATGATTTATCAAAAGCTCGTTTACCTCTAAATTATCAAAATTATTTTCTATTGATTTCATACTTTTTTAAAATCATATATTCTATAATTTTAATTTATAAAGAAAATTATGTGTGGACGATATGTAATTACAAAACCTATATTAAAATCTGATAAATTTGTAAAATCTTTTACCCAGGTACAAGATAAAGATAACTATAATGCTCATCCTATGCAGAACTTACCTGTAGTAAGAAAATATACTAATGGAAATGCTCTAGAATATTTAAATTGGGGAATTGTTCCTTTTTGGGCAAAAAATAGAGATTTTAAACCCCTAATAAATGCAAGACTAGAGACAATTGGTACAAAACCATCTTTTTCTAAACTTATTAAGTCAAAAAGATGTGTAGTTATAGCTGATGGTTTTTATGAATGGAAAAGAGATGATAAAATTAAAATACCTTTCTATTTTTACAGGATTGATAAAAAAACAATTTTTTTTGCAGGTATTTATGAAAAAAACAGTTTTTGTCTAATTACAGAACAAGCAGACCCCGAAATAGAAAAAATTCATATTCGGCAGCCAGTCATTTTATTTGAAAAGGATATAAAGGACTACTTAAATTTAAGTATTAAAGGTCATGATCTACTTCAAAAAAGAAATAAACCTTTACTAACTTTTCATAAAATCTCAAATCAAGTTAATTCACCTAAGAATAATAATGAGTTGTTAATAAAGGAAATTTAATCTTTTTTATTTAAAATTGTTAAATGACCCATTTTTCTTTTTTCTTTTATTTCTTTTTTTAAATAGTCATAAAAATATTCGTTTTCATTAAGTTTTTTTCCTCTGTACTCATTTATTTGGCTACCAATTAAATTTATCATTTTGGCGTCGTATTGCCTTTCTATCTTTATTTTCTCTAAACCACATACAGCTCTTATATGATTTTCAAATTGACTTATATTGTAGGCGTTTAAAGTAAGATGACCAGAATTATGTACTCTTGGGGCTATCTCATTCACATAAAGATTGTCATTCTTGTCAATAAAAAATTCTACACACATTGTGCCTATATAATCTAATTCCTCTGCAAGTATACTTGCCCATTCTTTAGATTTATCTCTAATTTGATCATCTATAATTGCTGGAAGATATGAGAATTTTAAAATTTGATCTTCATGAACATTTTCTATTGGATCGTATATTTCATATCTTTGGTGTCCAAATCTTGTTAAAACAACAGAAATTTCTTTTTTTAAATTTACAAATTTTTCTATGATGTACTCATTAGAATAATCAATATTAAAATTATCTATATCCTCTTTATTGTTTAATTTATATTGACCCTTTCCATCATATCCTAAAGTACATGTTTTTAGTAATCCTGGGAAAAAATTACTAGCTTCTAAATCATTTTTACTCTTAATATGTTGATACATGGTTGTTCTCAGATTACATTTATTAACAAAATCTTTTTCAAATAATCTATTTTGTATTACTCTATTTATTTCAGGTTTAGGGATAACTTTTTTAGAGCTTTCTAATGTTTTTAATGTTAAAAAAGGTATATTTTCAAACTCATAAGTAATAATATCTGATTTATATAAAAATTTTTTTAGAGTATTTTCATCATTATATTCTCCATGGATAAACTCATCTGCAAAATGTTTTGCTGGCGCATCATTATCATCACACAATATAACAGTTTTGATATCAATACTTTTTGCTGCGGATGCTAATAAACTACCTAATTGACCACCACCAATAATTCCAAGAACAGGTCTAAACATTTATGAAGGTTTTTTCTTTACTGATTTTGTTTGAGAAGATCTCCATTTAATTAAATTTTTTCTGATTTTTGTATTAAATATCGATAAAATAGATGCTGCCAATAAGCCAGCATTTATAGCTCCATCTTTACCAATTGCTACAGTTGCTACAGGTATGCCTTTTGGCATTTGAACAATTGATAATAAACTATCTAATCCTTTTAATTTTTTTGACTCAATTGGAACACCAATTACAGGTATTCTTGTAAGAGCTGCAATCATGCCTGGCAGATGTGCTGAACCACCAGCACCCGCAATGATGATACTTATGTTGTTTTTTTCAGCATTTGAAGCATACTGAAACATTCTTTTTGGCGTTCTATGAGCAGATACAATTTTAACTTCGTGTGATATTGATAATATTTTTAAAACTTTAATAGTATGTTTTAAAGTTGAAAAGTCAGATTGACTTCCCATTATTATTGAAACTTTATTAGTATTTTTTTTCATTTTAATTGATTAAAATATATTAACATAGTTATACTATTCAAAAATGATAAAAAAAACTAACAATAATTCTACTGATGAAACTGTTGAAGAATTAGATAATATATGTGAATCTTGTAAAAAAGAACATGAAACGGTCAATCAAAACTTAATTTTAACTGGTTTTAAATCGTGTGAGTCTTGCAGGGTTTCAAAAACAATGTTTCCTATCTAAGTGATATTACCAACTGGTAAAGAGCTCATTCTTGTCATCACGAATGATACAGAAAGAATTGCTAGAATTAAAAACGATAGAAAAACAATTCCAAAAGATTTAAAATTCGACTTTAAATTTAAAACTTGTTTTGTAGATATAATTAGAGAAGCGAATATCCAGAACTGAGTTAAAAATATTACCGGTATAACTAACTCTGGAACAACAGCAAAAAATCTTAATAAACCTGGTGCATGTGCATATCCAACTGATATTAGTATTTTTCTAAAAGGTATATTTGCGTCCTTATCAGGAAAAATTTTTACTCCGATTACATAAATAAATATAGCCCATATAAACCAAGTTATGATAGCAGTTAAACCAGACATCCCGACAGATGTTTTAATCACTGTATTGGCTGCCACAGCACCTGCGACACCATCTAAAATCATTATTAATCCAGCAAAATATATTGCGGCTTCACCAAAATATTTATTTTCTTTATAGAGAGACTTGTCGAGTTTTAAAGATCTAAAAAAGATGTTTAAAAACTCGGCAAGCATTATCTTGTGAAAAATTATCCTTTAACTACTTCTCTGGTATTTGCATTGTAAGACTCTGTAAATGGTATATCTACTACAACAGCATCTACTGGTTTCCCCGGTTCATCTGAATATTTTTCAGGTAAATGTACTTTAAATTTTGATCCAGGTTTACCTTTTGGAAATCCATTCGCATTTAAAGTACCATCATATGGTACATAGCCCATGGCAATATTTGTTTTTTTCTCAGGATGGTACCATGGTGAAGTTATAAAACCTATTGGTTCTCCTCCTCCATCACCAGATACAAGCCAAAAATCAGGAGCATACTCTTCAATTGGTTTTCCTCCAAGTTCCATACCAACTAATTGAAGCTTATATGATTTTTTACCAGCCCTTAAATCATCTCTCATCTGTTCTAAAACTTTTTTTCCGACATAATCTGCTTTTTTGTTCCATTCACCTTTTCCTGACAGTGAAACCTGATATCCAAGGTTACATTGAAAAGGATTATGTTGATAATCCATATCTTGACCCCAAGATAATATTCCAGCCTGAATTCTTCTATGGTGTGCAGGAGCGATAACCATTAATTTATGTTTTTTTCCTGCTGCAAGCACTGCATTCCACATATCTTCAGCATACAAAGTAGATTCTCTTAAATAAATTTCATATCCAGCTTCACCAGAAAATCCAGATTGAGATATAACACAACTTCTGCCCCCAACCTTTGCTTCAGCAAGACCATAAAACGGCATGTTATCAAAATCTACATGATCTCCACACAAATCTTGCATAAGTAATTTTGATTTAGGTCCTTGTATTTGAACAGGAGAAACATCAATTTCATCTATTTCACAATTAAATTTTCCATCACAGTTAACTCCTTGAAGATATAAAGAAATATCACTATCAGACAAACTAAACCAAAACTCATCTTTTGATATTCTTAATAAAATTGGATCGTTTAGTACACCTCCACTTGAGTTACAAAGTATTACATACCTTGCTCTCATTGGTGATATTTTTGTAGCGTCTCTTGTAATTACATAATCTACAAACTTTTCTGCTTCCGGTCCTTTAACTCTAATTTGTCTTTCAACAGCTACATTCCACATAGTTACATGATTTTTGATTGCATCATATTCAACCATAGCACCACCATCTTCAGGTTTTACATAGCCTCTTGGATGATAAATTCTGTTATAAACTGTAGCTCTCCAGCAACCTGCTTGCATAGATAAATGCCAGTAAGGGGATTTTCTTACTCTTGTTGAAATTAATAATTCTACTTTAGTTGGTCCACTTTGCCTTAAATTATAAGGTACTTTTCTATCTGACTGATCAACTGAAGTTACGTGCCTTACTTTATTATAATCAAACTCTTTAGACATAATTGTTCTCCATCAACCATTTATTGGTCTCTTTAAGTCCACCAAAAGTATAAATATGAAAATGTTCTGTATGATCTTTCAATTTTCCAATTATATCATTAGGGTCCTTAGGTTTCATTAAATCTAACGCCTTACTAAAATTAGATTTAATAAAGTTTATGGAATTTTTTGCACCTACAATATTTGCAAACTTAATCAAGCTTGTTATTTTTAGTGGCCCAGTAATTCCTACATGAACTGGTACTGACTGCTTAGAAATAAAATCTATGATAGGCTGAGGATCTAACAACCATTGTGTTACAATATAATCAGCATAAGGCTTTTTATCTTGCATAGCTTTTTCTAATTCTGAATCGGATATATCAGGACTCCCCTCAGGATGTCCAGCAATTCCTATCTTAAAACCTTGAAAATATCCTGTTTCTAAAAGTTGAATTGAACTTTCAAATTTACCCACTGGTTCTCGGCTACCGCCAATAACTAGACATTGCTTAACACCAAAATCTTTGCACATGTTAACATACTCCTTAAGATGATTATCATTCTCAATTGATCTAGCTGGAATATGAGGAATAGGATTACAACCTTTTTTTACTAGTTCACCAGCTTTTTCTGCAGTCTCTTTATAATCTCCGCCTGGTAAAAAAGTTATATAAACATCTTTTAGCGCTGGAATAGTATCCAAATCTGTTTTTGGTCCAATTTCTAAAGAAAAATTCATTAATCAATTCTTATTTATTTTATAAAGGCTGTCTATAAAAATCGGCTGAGGCAAAGTGAGAGCGGGACTATTTTTTTTGCCCTCTATGTTTTTGGATTCTCTGACCATACTGCTGGGTTACTCTGTCAAAAATAATTGCTAGAGCAACGATTGCAAGACCATTCATAAGTCCTGAGGCTAAATATTGGTTAGAAATTGCTTGTAAAATAGGTATCCCAAGTCCTTTAACTCCTATCATTGAAGCTATTACAACCATCGCTAATGCCATCATTATCGTTTGATTTACGCCAGCAAAAATAGTTGGTAAAGACAAGGGTATTTGAACCGTTCTAAGTTTTTGCATAGTGGTTGCGCCAAAGGCCTCACTAGCCTCTAGTGTTTCTTTATCGACTTCTCTAATACCCAAATTTGTTAATCTTACTATTGGTGGTAAAGCATATACACATACAGCAAGTAGTCCTGGAACTTTTCCAATTCCAAGCAACATTATTATCGGAATTAAATAAACAAAACTTGGGATTGTTTGCATCATGTCCAAAATGGGTAAAATAGCTTTTTCAGCTCTATTAGATTTAGACATTAAGATACCAATTGGAATTCCAACAGCAATACAAACTAGTGTAGCTACAGAAATTATAGCTACTGTAGCCATACAGTTTTTCCACATTCCAAAGTAACCTATTACTAGAAAGCTTAAAACTGTTCCTAAGGCTAGTTTATAACTTCTAGAACCAACCCATGCTAAGAACCCAAAAGCAAAAATTACTATTGGCCACGGGGCACCAACTAATAATTTTTCTAACCAAATTAAAAATGATAACAATGGATCAAAAAAGCTTTCGATCCCATCTCCATATTCTCTAGAAAATTCTTTAAAATTTTGATCAATTCCTTTTTTTAAATCACGAAGTGATTGTCTATCCATTACTGGAATTTTATTGAAATCCATTCTTCGATAATACTATAAACGAGCCTGTATTAACAGGCTCGTTTATTAGATTTATTTTTATAAACCTATACCTTTTCTAATTTTATCTGCAGTAGATTTAGGTACCCATTTTGACCATACTTCAGGATATCTAACTAAAAACTCAACTGCTGCATCTGCTCCATCAGCTTGTTGCTCAGCCATATAAACTAACATACCGTTCATAACATCTCCAGGGTATGTTCTTTTTTTGAAATAGTTCATACCAGCTTTACCTGCTGTACTTTTATAGTTATCAGATACTACAGTAAATACCTCTGACTTAACCCAAGATGATTTTTTTGGATTTGCACATTCTTGCTCAGGTTTTGATAAACAGTTATCCCAATTATCTTTACCTGCATATTCACCCATATCAACAGCTTGTAAGTTATATTTACCAACTAATGAAGTAGGCGACCAATAATAACCAAACCAGTTTTCACCTCTTTCAGCAGCTTTCGCAATTGAACCGTCTAAACCTGCAGCTGAACCTGTTTCAACTATTGCCCAACCTTTAGCTTCCATTTCCCATGCTCTAAAATGGTTTCTATTACTCAACTCACAGTTCCATCCTGGAGGACAGATATGAAAACCACCTTTAGATGGATCTTCTGGATGCGGGAACAGATCAGGTCTTTTTAAAATCTCATCTGCTGATGTAAGCTCAGGATGTTTTGCTAAAGTGTGTGGAAGTACCCACCAACCTTCACCTAAACCTGTAATCGGAGCTTTGTTAATAGAATGCAATCTTCCTTCTTTAACAGCAGCTTCTAACTCAACAATTGCTGCGTTAGCCCAAAATTCTGGTGCAACATCAGGTTCACCTTTTTCTTGCATAGAAGTAAAAGTAGGCATTGTAGCACCAGGTACTAGTTCGACGTTACAACCAAACCCTTCTTCTAAAATAACTTTATCAACCTCAGCCATAAAATTTGCTGAAGCCCAGTTCATATTTGCAATAGTTATGTCTCCACATTCTGCATTAGCAGATACATTGTATGAATTGAAACCTAGTACAAATAGAGCCGAAATTAGTATTTTTTTTATTAATTTCATTATTTTCTCTCCTTAAGATTAAAATTGAATCTGAACATACTATTTAACAAAATGCAAATTTGTTTCAACTTGAGGTAGTGTTATTATTGTCCATATAGTTGGAATTAAAAAAAAATTGAAATAAACCTTTGTTATGGCTCAAAAAGATATTGGAAATAAGAAACCTTTACACGAGTTAAAAACTACAAATGAAGTTATGCTTTATTATGACGAATGGAGCAAAGGAAATAAATATAACAATGATATGAATGCATGGGAGTACTCCGGCCCTAGAGAAACCTCTGAAGTTTTGACTAAGTATCAAAAAGATAGAGATATAAAAATTTATGACGCAGGATGTGGCAGTGGACTGGTTGGCATAGAATTAAAAAAATACGGTTTTTCCTACTTTGATGGCGCGGATTTATCAAAAGAACTATTAAATCAAGTTCCCAAAAATTTATATAATGAGTTAGAGCAAATAGATTTAAACAATAAGATATTAAAAAAAGATAATGTATATGATGTTGTTATGTGCGTAGGGACGTTTACGTTCGCCCATGTCAAAGCAAAAGCACTTGATGAATTTATTAGAATTACAAAGACCAACGGTTTAATTTGCTTTACAATTAATGAGGCAATATACATTGATTACGGATTTAAAAGTAAAATAGATAATTTAGTGAAAACTAATAAAATTAAAAAAATAGAATTTTTCAAGTCAAATTATTTGGCAAGCAAAGATGTTAATGCTTGGTTAGGTTTATACAAAGTTTTATGAAGATTATATTAATAATGGGATTACCTGGAGCGGGAAAAACTACATTAGCTGATGAATTAGCGCCAATGATTAATGCAAAAAGATTAAATGCTGATGAGGTAAGAAAAGCTGCAAATGATTGGGATTTTTCTGAAGAGGGTAGAAAAAGACAAGCAAAAAGAATGGCAGACTTTGCATTAAAGCTTAAAGAAGAAGGAAATAATGTTATCGCAGATTTTATAGCACCAACTCCTGCCGCAAGAAGTCTATTTCCAGCGGATTACATAGTTTGGGTTGATACAATAAAGTCTGGTCGCTTTGAAGATACTAATCAAATGTTTGTCAAACCTGATAAATATAATTTTCATGTAACCTCACAAAATGCTAAAGTTTGGGCGGAAAAAATTTTGGGAGATCTAAAAAAATGACTTATGAATGGGATAACAAAAAACCAACAGCTCAGATGCTTGGCAGGTGGCAACCATTCCATGATGGACACTATGCTTTATTTGAAGAAATAGTAAAAAAAACTGGACAAGTTTGCATTCAAATTAGAGATGTTCAGGGAGTTGATGATAATCCATTTGATTTTGAAACTGTGAAAAAAAATATTGAAGATAGATTAAATCCGAAATACGAGGGAAGGTTTAAAATAATGCTAGTACCAAACATTACAAATATTTCTTATGGTAGAGGAGTTGGTTACAAAATAGAGGAAGTAGTTCTTTCTGAAGAAATTCAAAAAATATCAGCTACTAAAATAAGAGCTAAGATGCGTGAAAAGGGTGAATTAGATTAGATATGAATGTTATTTCAAAAGATCTTGGCTCAGGTATAAAATCCATAACTTTAAATGATCCTAAGACATATAACTCATTATCTTTCAAGACACTAAACGAATTATCAAAATTGTTAAAAAAATTTGATGCTGATAGTAAGACTAGAGTAATTATAATTAATGGTAAGGGAAAAGGTTTTAGCGCCGGACATAATTTAAAAGAAGTTAAAAGTTTAAAGGTTAGATCAAAATATTTAAAATTATTTAATTTATGTTCTAAAGTAATGATGCAAATTGTAGAGGGCAGAAAGCCTGTGATAGCTAAAATTCATGGTGCTGCATTTGCTGCAGGCTGTCAGTTAGCAGCAAGTTGTGATTTAGCATACAGCACTAATGATGCAATTTTTGCTACACCAGGGGTTAATATTGGTCTTTTTTGTAGTACTCCTATGGTGGCTGTGAGCAGAAAAATAAATCGAAAACAAATGATGAAAATGTTGTTAACGGGTGAACCAATCAAAGCAAGTTTTGCAAAACAAATTGGTTTAATTAATGATCATTTTTCAAAAAAGGAATTGAACAAGGAAGTGTTAAATATTGCAAAAAAAATCTCATCTAAATCAAACTTAACTATTAAAATTGGAAAAAGAGCTTTTTATAAACAATTAGAAATGCCATTAAATAAAGCTTACAAGTATACAAGTGAAATGATGACATTAAATATGATGGCAATGGATGCAAAAGAGGGGATTGAAGCATTTTTAGAAAAAAGATCTCCGAAGTGGAAACATAAATAATGGACGATAAAGAAATTAAAATTATTTTAGAAAATGCTAAAACAATTGCTATGATTGGCATTAGTTCAGAAAAAAAAAAGGAAGATCCGAAAAAAATAAAAAGGAAACCAGCAAATGTTGTAATGAAATATATGCAAGATTTTGGATATAAAGTAATTCCAATAAACCCTTACGCTGAAGGAGAAATTATAAACGGTGAAAAAGTAGTTTCAAGCTTGGATAAAATTACTGAGAAAATTGATATTGTAAATGTTTTTAGACCTTCTGAGGAAGTGCCAGATATTGCTAAGCAAGTATCGAAAATAGGAACAAAAGTTTTGTGGTTACAATACGGAATTCATCATAAAAACGCAGAGGAAATAGCTAATAAACAAAATATAAAGTATGTTTCAAATAGATGTATAAAACAAGAATATCAGAAGATATTTCAAAAATCTAATCCAGTTTTTCCAGCTTTAAAAAATTAAATATTACCTTTGATACTCAACAAACTTTTTTAAAGATTTATTTAAAAATGTTTTGTACATTACTCCGTTTTTTGAATTATAATTTTCATTAAGAAAGGATTTATTCATGATAAAATCAAAGGAAGGTTCAAAAAAAAATGGAATAGACATTCTTTTTTTCTTATTCCAAAGCACTCTATGATTAGTTGCTTTATATTTTCCTTTGCTTAAAAATTCCATAGCTCTTCCTGTATTTACGACAAGAGCTTTTTTATTAAATGGAACATTATACCATTTTTTACTTTTTCTATTTTGAACTTGTAATCCGCCAGTCTTATCTTGATATAATATAGTAAACACGCCGCTATCAACATGTGTTTCACAACCTAAAGCAACACCATCTTGTTTAGAAATTTCAACTGGTTTATTTTGATTTGGATAAAAATTAAATCGCAATGTGCTTAATGTTTTATATCTTGAAAATGCTTTTTTAGAAATAATGGGGTCTTTACCATATAGTTTTATTATTCCTTTAAATAATAACTCACTTAATTTAAAAATATTGTCATAGTAATTTGATAAAATTTTAATAGA
>CACFYR010000017.1 GCA_902570505.1 uncultured Pelagibacteraceae bacterium
CAACCATTGATGATTTTCTATATCCAGAAATAATATTATTTGGATCTGAAAATAAATTTGTAAGTCAAAAAGCGCAAAGTTTTTATAGAACATTAACTAGTTCTCCATTTTTTGAAACGACTATTGAAAATGCAGAACTAATAAAAGTTGTTTACAATACGTTTATCTCTACCAAAATTGCTTATATTAACTCAATTGCGGAGATGTGTCATAGACTGCCAAATACTAGTATCGATGAAGTGTCTAGAGCTTTGTCTTTATCTACAAAAAGAATAATTAGTAGCTCATATATGAAAGGTGGTATGGGTGACGGAGGAGGATGTCATCCAAGAGATAATATTGCAATGAGCTACTTGGCCAAAAGGCATAATATAAGTTTTAATATTTTTGAAGCTATAATGTTGCAAAGACAAAAATATAATCATTGGCTTGCCGACATATGTTTAAAAGAGGCTAAAGGTAAACCAATATTAGTAATGGGTAAAAGTTTCAAACCTGAAACTAATATTACAACAGGTAGTCCAAGTATTTATTTATATAACTCACTTAAGAAAAAAAGATCTAAAATATTCATTTGGGATCCCGAGGTAGATCAATTATCATTAGAAAAATTTTTAGTATTAAATAAATTAAATAATAAAAAAATTTGCTATTTTATTGGCACACAACATAAAGCATTTTTAAACTCAAAATATAACAAAGGTTCAACTATTTTAGATCCCTTCAGATACATTAAAAGTCGAGAAGGCATAAAAATTATAGAAATAGGTGAAGGTGAAAAAATTAACTAACTTTGATTTTGCAATATTAATACCTGTATTTCACAACAAAGATAAAATTAAACCTCTTAAAGATGAAATAGTTAAGCATCTTTCTAAATTTAAATATTTTGTATGTTTTGTTGATGATAGCTCCGATAATGAAACCCAAAACGAAATAGAAAAAACTTTTATTAATAATTTTCATGTTTTAAAAAGAGTAAAACAAGAAAATTTCTCTACAAGATTTTCTGCTTCTTTAGATGGATTTAAATGGTTGAATAATAATGTGGAAACGAATTATATTGTGGAGATAGACTCTGATCTCGCTCATCACCCCAAAGACATTGAGAAAGGAATTACATTATTAAAAAGTAGTAATTGTGATTTAGTGATTGGATCAAAATATCACAGAGAGTCGGTTGTAAAAAACAGAAAGATATCAAGAGTTTTTATAAGTAAATTTATCACTTTAGTTTGTAAAATTTTATTTGATAAAAATATATCTGATTACTCAAATACTTTTAGATTTTATAAATTGAGTCTAGTTAAAAATTTTATTAGTAGGGAGGTGACATTTAAATCTCCCATTGGTCATTTAAATAACCTTTTATTTATAATTAAAAATGGTTATCAGATAAGAGATATACCTACAAGTTATATTGAGACAGATACAGAAAGTGCGATAAGAACAAGCGCATTAGCAAGATATTTTGTTGAATTTATAAAATGTATAATTTTTAATAAATTTTAATATTTGACCTTCTTCTTTATATAAAATTTACCAAATATTTTTTTGTATTCTGCTCTTTTAACGATTTCTCCAGTTTTTAAAAAATCGTCACTTGTACCAGGACGTTTCTGGAATAAAGTAGGTCTATCCATATTTCCATTTTCAAAATTTATCTCATTAGAAGGTCTTCCATTTGTATAATAATAGAGAGCTATTGACTTACGTGTAACATTATTTGGACAATTCAAAGGTTCAGGGTGACCATGAAAACTAAAATCGGTAGTATTGAATATAACCATTTTATTAAATAAAGGTGGAATTTTTACTTTACATGATTTCATGTCTCTATCCCAAAGTTCTAAGTGTCCACCCCACTCCTGTTTCCAATCTTTATTTAAATAAATTAATAAGTTTAATCTTCTATTTAATTTTAATTCAGGATGTAAATTAAAATCTGAATGTATTTTTAAAAATCCTCCAGTTTTAATTTCATGTAATCCAGCTCCTTCTAGGTAAGGATCTGGAATTAATTTTTCTTTAATACCAGTAAGATCTTTCAAAAAATTTAAAAAAAAATATGAATTTAAATACTCTATAAACTTATTAATATTATCTGGGATATTTTCAGGTAAATTAGTTGCAAATTTTACCTCGGCTTTATTGTTTCTATTAAAATTATGTTTGTTCTCACTCATTTTTGGAAAACTATCCAAAACATTGTTTAGAAATTTTTCATCAAAAAAATTATCAATTTCAATATATGGAAACGGTTTTGCACTGATAAATTTACTTTTATAATTTGTTGATTGGCTTCTTAAATCTTTAAATTTTTCTGAAATAATATTGTGCATATTTAATATCTTAAAATATATTTTTTATATATTTTTTCCAGTTGTTTTGATACCTGATGGCATTTTGTTTCATGGCCTCAATTTCTTCATCTGTAACCTGTCTTACTATTTTTCCAGGAGATCCCATCACTAGTGAATTATCAGGGATTATTTTATTTTCTGTAATTAATGCTCTAGCACCAATTAAACAATTCTTACCAATTTTTGACCCATTCAAACATACTGCGCCTATTCCAATTAAACTGTTATCGTCAATCGAGCATCCATGGAGCATAACTAAATGACCAACAGTTACATTTTTTCCAACTTTTAATGGATAGCCTGGGTCTGTATGAAGAACACAACTGTCTTGTACATTTGATCCCTCGCCTATATAAATATTTTCAATGTCTCCCCTTAAAGTAGCATTAAACCATACACTTGTATTTTTTTCTAATGTAACATCGCCAATTATAACAGCATTGGGTGCGACCCAATTTTCGCCAGAGTTTTTTGGTTTTTTATTTTCCAAATCGTAAAACATAATTTATATATAGTCTTAACATGTCGCTAACAAAAACACCAATATGTGATTTCGGTAAAAAAGCTGAGGACTTTAAACTTAAATCTACAAATAATGAATTTTTAACACTGAATGAAGTCAAAGGAGATAATGGAACATTAGTAATGTTTATTTGCAACCATTGTCCTTACGTCAAAGCAGTAATTTCAGATATTGTAAATGATTGTAAATTACTTCAAAAATTAAATGTGAGTTCCGTGGCTATATGCTCTAATGATGTAATTAATTATCCAGAAGACTCATTTGATAAGATGATTGAATTTTCAAACTCAAATAATTTTAATTTTCCTTACCTACATGATGAAACACAAGAAATAGCTAGAAAATTTGATGCTGTATGTACACCAGATTTTTTTGGCTATAATAAAAATTTAGAACTTCAATATAGAGGAAGGATAAGAGAGCTCAAAGACTTAAAACCAATAAGAAATGGGGAAAGTGAATTATATCTTGCAATGAAAATGATCGCTGAGACAGGAAGAGGACCTACAGATCAAATTTCAAGCATGGGATGTAATATTAAGTGGAGGTAAATTTATGAATCTTATGATTACAAGATCATTTCCTCCATCTATTGGTGGAATGCAAAATTTAATGTGGGGATTAGCTAATGAGTTGGCTAAAATTGACATTTTAAAAGTTTTTGCAGATTTTGAGTTAAATCATAATGATTTCGACGAAAAAGTTACTTTCACTATTGAAAGAATTGGTGGTTTCAAAATTTTTAGAAAATATAGAAAAGCTTATTTAGTCAATGAATATATAAAATCAAATAAAAATATTAAAAATATATTTTCAGATCATTGGAAAAGTTTAGAGCTTATTAAAACTAGTAAAAAAAAAATTTGCTTGATTCACTCTAAAGAAATTAATCACGAAAATGACAGCAAAATAAATAAAAGGGTATTAAGTGTTTTAAATAATGTACATTTAGTAATAGCAAATTCAGAATTTACAAAAAAATTGGCTATTGAAAAAGGTGTAAAACCCGATTTAATAAAGGTAATAAATCCTGGGGTTAATCCGGTAAAAGATATTGATAAAACTTATCTTAATAAGGCTGAGGATTTAATGCTTAATAAATCACCGAGAATTATTACCGTATCAAGATTTGATAAAAGAAAAAATCATGAAAAGGTAATTATGGCAATAAGAAATTTAAAACCAATTTATCCAAACATAATTTATGTATGCGTAGGATACGGTGATGAGGAAGAAAAATTAAAAAAACTTTCAAAGGAATTGATGGTACAAGATCAAGTACTATTTTTAAATAATATTAATCAAGATTTAAAGAACGCCCTAGTTTCAAAATCAAATATTTTCGTTATGCCATCAATAATATACAAAAAATCTGTTGAGGGATTTGGTATCGCATTTGTTGAGGCAGCTCAATATGGGGTTCCATCAATAGGAGGTAAAGATGGTGGGGCATCAGATGCAATTATTCATGATAAGACTGGTTTAATATGCGATGGAAACAATTTAGATGAAATTTACTCATCCATTAAAAAATTATTAGAGAATAAAAACTATATTGAGTTTGGCAAGCATGCTAAAGAAGATTGCGTTAAATTTCTTTGGAGTAATATTATTGAAAAGTACAAAAGAATCCTGTAACAAACTTATATGGTAGAAAAATTTAACAATATTTGGTACTTGCTAATATTTTTAATTCATTTCATAGGAATTGGGGCTTATGCTTATCAAACCATTTTTCAAACTAGAAAATTCTGTAGTAAATATGAAATAGATGACTCTGGCTTTCCAATGGTTAGATTTGTAGGGGCTTTCATGCTTGGACAGGTTTTAATGGCATTTTATATTTTATTCATTAGAAGAAATGGCGTTGTTGCTGCGGGTTCTTTTTTTAACTTAGTTTTTTTAACAAATTTATGTATATTTTTAGTTAATTCTTATTCTATTTTAATAGACAAAACTGGTGTTAAAACACCAGAAAAATCCAGAGAAGGAATAATTGCACCTTTAATTTTTTCTGCTTTAAGCGCATCATTGTGCTATGGATTGGCTGATAAAATTTATTTGTACTAACTTAAAACTTCACTCATTTTATCAAATACTTTTTCAGGTGAAAGTTTTTGTAGATCGTTAACTTGTATTGCCTTAAAATTTTTTCTTTCGATACTCACTTTATGTGCTGTTGTGTGTTTTCCAAACAATGCTAAACCTGGGACCCCTAGATGAGCTGACATATGGGCAGGACCAGTATCATTTGCAACTACAAACTCACAATCTTTAATTAATGTAGCAAGCTTGGAAATACTTATGGCTTTATTTTTATCTAAAACGCATGTAGCATTAAAGTCTTTAGACTGACTTATCTCACTTGGACCTGGTGCAATTACAATTTTATATTTATTATTAAATTTATTTAAAATAATTTTGATTAACTCGTTGTAGTATGGCCACTTTTTTGAAGCTAAATGCGGAGAGCAAAATGGGAGTAATAATATATATTTATTAAGGTTATAATTTTTTTTAATTTCTTCAATCTCTTCACATGCCCATTCAAAAGATGGTAATAATGTGTGATTAGTATTAAGACCTGAGTTTTTAAGTTGGTGATTAAATCTTTCTAAAACAGGAGTTTTATCAAAGTCCTCCTTGCTTATATTGTCAGGCAATGTCGTAATTGAACTAGACCAAATATTATTTTTAGCATTTGGAAAAAGTATTCTTTTATAAAACTCAGTTCTTGAAGAATTTTGTAAATCGTAAACTTTTTTAAATTTAAAACTTTTAATTTTTTTCATTAAAAAAAATAAATATATCAAATTAAATCTTGATAATCGCTTGTCTAAAATCACTTCATTAATAAAGGGATTTTTATTTAGTAATTCTAAATAAGGTTTTGTTGTTAAAATATAGATATTATCACCCTTGTGGTTTTCATATATATCTTGAATTACACCACTAGCTTGGGCTATATCTCCAAGTGAGCCGTGTTTAATAATTAAAATATTAGACATATTTTAAACATGTTATAGCAGTATTTAAATTTATGGACAAAATTTTAGTTGAAGTTTCAGTTGGAGAGTTATTAGATAAAATTTCAATTTTAGACATAAAAAAAGACAAGATTAAAAATAAAGAAAATCTTGAGTATATTCAAAAAGAATACACTATTTTAAAATTAGAATATGACAATAAAGTGAAATCTGACAATAAATTATCTTTGCTATACAATTCTCTCAAAGAAATAAATTCTAGATTGTGGGTTATTGAGGATGAAAAGAGACTTTGTGAAAAAAATGAGGATTTCGGTGAAAATTTCATAAAATTATCAAGAGATATTCATTTTCTAAACGATGAAAGAGCAAGAATTAAACTTGAGATAAATAATTATACAGGATCTAAAATTAAAGAAATCAAAGAATATACAAAATATTAAAAACTATATTTCTTTTCTAAAAGCTTAATCAAATTATGGATTATAAAAGTGATAAATAAATAAATACTTCCAGCTATAATGAATACCTCTATAGGCTTAAAGGTTGTTGATATTATATACTTAGCTACTCCTGTTAAGTCCATCAATGTAACGGTACTGGCTAGAGATGTGCCTTTTAACATTAAAATAATTTCATTACCATACGCAGGCAATGATTGGCGAATAGCTATTGGTATTTGTATTTTATAAAAAATTATTTTATTTGCAATACCTAGACTCCTACCTGCCTCAATATAACCAGGTTTAATAGTTTGAAAAGCAGATCTTAATATTTCTGAAGTATAAGCACCGGTATTAAGTGCAAAAGCTATAACTGCACACCAGTAAGGTTCCTTTAAAATTATCCATAAAAAACTTTCTCTAATAAACTCAACCTGACCAAAACCATAATAAATTATAAATATTTGCACCAATAATGGTGTTCCCCTAAAAATATAAGAATATATATAAGCAATTTTTCCGAAAATTATATTATTTTTAATTCTCAAAATTGCAAAAAATAATCCTATAAATAATCCAATTATCAATGATACAGAAAGTAGTTTTAAAGTAATGATGCTTGCTGATAATAATTTTGGAAAACTATTTATAATTAAATCAAAATCCATTAATACCCTCTATTATATTTAATTTCCATCTTATTAATAAATTTCATGCTTAAAAAAGTAAGCATAAGATATAGAACAGCTGCAACAGTATAAAATAACAAAGGATCTCTTGTGGAACCAGCCGCTATATAAGACTGTCTCATAATTTCGACTAAGCCAGTTACTGAAATAAGCGATGTATCTTTTAATGTAATTTGCCAAACATTGCTTAAATTTGGTATCGAAAGTCTTAACATTTGAGGAAGAATAACCTTAAAGAAACTAGTTACTTTATTAAAACCGAGAACATTTGAAGCTTCAAATTGACCTTTATCAATAGATTGTATTGCCCCTCTAAAAACTTCAGTTGAATAAGCACCTGAAATAATTCCTATTGAAAATGCTCCTGTAAGAAATGCATTTATTTCTATATAATCATTGTATCCAAAAATTGAGGCTACGAACATGATTGCACTACTACCTCCAAAAAAGAAAAGATATATAACTAATAACTCGGGGACTCCCCTAATTACGGTTGTATAAAAATTTGCAATAAGATTTAAGAATTTATTTTTTGATAATTTAAGAGGAGTGAATATTAGAGCAAAAACAAAACCTATCAACATTGCTGTTATGGACACAGCCAGTGTCATAAGAGTAGCGATTAATAATTCGTCACCCCAACCTGTTTCGCCAAATAAAAGAAGTTCCATATCGAAAAGGCGGTTAATTAATTAACCGCCATTTCAAATATATTATTACATTGATGCGTCAAAACCAAAGTGTTTGATAGCTAATCTACTTATAACACCATCTTTTCTTGCTTGATCAATTGCTTTATTAAAAGCTTTTAATAGAGCAGCGTCTCTTATACCTTGAGCAGAATCTGCACCCATTTGCGATGCTTGTCTTAGACCTACACCTACTCCATTTCCAAATGCTCCACCTGAAAATGTTGGCCCAACTAGAACAACTGGTTTTCCAGATTTTTCAGCATAATCTGTAAATGCTACTGCTGCTGCTAATGCAACATCACATCTTCCAGATGCTAAATCTAAATTTACATCATCTTGAGTTTTATAAGTTCTAACATTTACTTTACCTACATCACCTGACTCAAGAAAGTTTTGATGAATAGTTCCAGTTTGTGTGCAAACAGTTTTTCCTGCCAAAGCTCCAGTGATTGTTTTTAGTGCTTTATTTACTGCTGATCCACCTAAAGTAAGATTTACTCCTTCAGGTGTGTCCATTCCTTCTAAGTCTGAACCTTTCATCACCGCTAGCGATGCAACTTCATCTGCATAACCTTGGGAAAAAGTAATTACTTTTTTTCTTTCATCGGTAATAGACATTCCTGCCATGATTGCATCAAATTTTCTCATTTGAAGAGCTGGAATCATTCCATCCCAATCTTGTTCAACTATTACACATTGTTGACCAATGTATCTACAAAGTGCCCATGCTAATTCTACTTCAAATCCTATAAGTTTACCTGAAGCATCTTTTGAGTTCCATGGTGGATATGCACCCTCTGTTCCTATTCTAATTTTATCGGCATTAGCAGAAATTGTTAAAAATAAACTAATTAACAATCCTAAGCCAAATTTTTTTAATATATTCATTTTTCCTCCAAAAATATAAACATTATTATTCCATAAAAATTAAGATTTAAAAAGATAAATTAATTGTTAATAGATGTTGCAAAATTCCAAGAACAGTCAAAACTTGGTATATAAACTCTATCTAGAGTAGCATTGCCAAAATTTTTGGTAAATACATCAAGCCAGTTTTTAACTTGCTTCGGTTTTTTGTCCTGACTGCCTACCTGAGCAGTAATAGTACCACCAGCTTTTAAAATTCTTTTTAACGATTTCATATTTTTTGCTGCAAGATCTATACAATATTGATCGTCATTTAGATCAACAAAAATTTTATCATATCTGTTACTCTCAATTGATTTAATACTTTCGAAAGCATCGCCCCAAAAGCATTTTACAGAATTCTTTTTTGTAGCTTTTTCTCCAACTTTAGCTAAATGTTTTTCACAGACTTTGACTACCTGTGGGTCAAGTTCAAACCAATCAATAAATCCAAAATTTTTCGAAATACATTCCCTCGCTACGCCACCATCTCCACCACCAATTATAGCGGCTTTTTCTCTTTGTTTATTTAAGGTTAAACCTGATTTAACAAATGTTGAACTATATAGATGCTCATCTTTCTCAGCTACTTGGATTTCATTATCAATAAATAATGCTTTTCCAAACTGTTCTAATTTTAGAATTTCTATGTGTTGACCCACTTTTGAGGTAAAGTTTTCTAAAACATCTTTAACTACATAAAATTTTTTTAAACCAGGGGAACTATAAATGTCGTCATATTGACTAACTGTACTCCTATCAAAATTATTAATAGCTATTCTTTTTGATTTTATTTCCTTTTTTAGAATATCTAATGCAATTTTTGGATGGACCTTACCACACGTAAAAAAATCAAAACTTACGATCCCTTTTTCGGGAAATGTGTGAAAACTCATATGGCTTTCTGCAAGTAAAGCTACAGTTGTAAAACCTTGTGGCTCAAATTTATGACTATTAATACCGAGAATTTCAACTTTTGCAGATTTGGCAATTTTATAAATTATTTTTTCATAAAATTTTTGTGAATAGTCTTTTTTTACACCTATAAAATCTAAAGTTATATGCTCTCCTACTTTAGTCATAAATTATTCCTTTTTATAATCTTTTACTTTTTCCAAAACTTTTTTCATTTCATTATTTGAAAGAATCTTGGGAATTCCTATTTTTAAAGCATTTATATATTGATGACAAATATTTTCTATTTCCTCAGCTAATTCAAATGCTTTTTCTAAATTTGTATCAAAAACAACTTGCCCGTGATTTGACATTAAACATGCTTTTCTTTTATTAAGAGCTTCTAAAATATTTTTTGATAATTCTTCTGTACCGAACGTTGCATATTTTGCACATTTAATGTCATCTCCACCTGCAAGTGCTATCATATAATGAAAAGCTGGAATAGATTTGCCATGTGCTGAAACAGCTGTTGCATGTGTTGAGTGTGCATGAACAACTGCATTTGCCTCTTCTTTTTTTACATATATATCTTTATGAATTCTCCATTCAGATGAAGGAATTTGTTTTAAGTTATCAAATTTTCCATCTAAAGATACAAAAACTACATCCTCAGATTTCAATTGCGAATATTTAATTCCAGATGGAGTTATTAAAAAACCATTCTTATATCTAACTGATATGTTTCCTGATCTTAAAGCTGAAAGGTTTTTAACATTAAGCATTTTTGCGTATTTGACAACTAGCTCAGCTTCAATCATTTTTTTTTTTTAAATTTTTTGAAAAAACATAACCAAACACCAAACCAACTAGTATTAATATATATTCATAAAATCTTAAAATAATGAAAACAATTGGTAATTCTTTTTCTTTAGGATTTTGATTAAAAAAATTCTGTGATCCATCTTCATAAAGATTGATGGGGCCAAGAATAAGATACAATCCATAAATGACCAAGTAAATACATGGGATAGTTGATATATATAATAATGTTTTATTATTTTTGATTAAACTTAAAAAGTTTGCAGATATTGCAACTAATACTAAAGATATCAAAGAGAATATTAATGGATTCATTTAAACAACTTTCTTAAATCATCCTCTGATGCATCACAAATACCTTTTTCAGTAATTAGAGAGGTTATATATTTTGCTGGAGTTACATCGAAAGCTAAATTTAAAGATTTACTATCATCTGGATATATTTGTACTTTTTGAATCTCTCCACTTTTATCCAATCCTTCAATTGTCGACAATTCATCAGAATTTCTCTCTTCAATTGGAATTTCAGACGAATTTTTTAAATTCCAATCAATAGTTGGGCTGGGTAAAGCTACGTAAAATGGTATATTGTTGTCTCTAGCTGCAAGTGCTTTTAAATAAGTGCCTATTTTATTACATACATCTCCATTAGATAAAGTCCTGTCAGTCCCAACAATACACATATCTACCTCGCCCCTTTGCATCAAAATTCCACCTGCATTATCTGTTATAATTGTATTATTAATATTTTCTTCGTTTAATTCAAAAGAAGTTAAATTTGCTCCTTGATTTCTAGGTCTTGTTTCGTCTACCCACACATGAATTGGTATGCCTTTTTGATGTGCATGATAAATTGGAGATGTTGCAGTACCCCAGTCAATTGTTGCAAGCCATCCTGCATTACAATGTGTTAAAATATTTACGGTTCCTTTTTTTTTTTTGAAAATTTCTTCAATAATTTTTAAACCATACAATCCTATGCTTTTACAGAAACCAATGTCCTCGTTACAAATTTCATTTGCCTCTTTAATTGCAATACTTAATATTTCATCACTATTAATACCTTTCAATTTTGAATTCATTCTATCGACTGCCCACTTTAGATTAATTGCTGTAGGTCTTGCATTGATCAGATCTTTACAGGACTTATCAATAAAAGATTGTTCATTTTTTTCTATAATTGCTAATACAACTCCAAATGCTGCTGTTGCACCAATTAAAGGTGCTCCTCTTACTTCCATATTTATAATAGAATTGATTGTGTCCTCTACAGTTTTCAATTCCTTAATAATAAACTTATGTGGAAGTTTAGTTTGATCGATTATTTTGACAGTATTATTATCAAACCAAATTGTTTTATAATCTTTGCCTTTTATTTTCATTTTATTCTATCTAAACTCTCTTTGGGCCAGGTATTTTCTCTATCATACATCTCATTGTAGCAAATTTTTTTATTTTTTATTTCAATCCAAGGATCTTTACTTTTTATAAAAATATGTGCTTGCGGTTCTAATGGTTTTTCTAAAGTTTGGGTTCGTAGAGCAATTCGACCCTTAGAAATATTATACCTGCAAAATACATAAACTCCACAAATTATACAAAAATATGCATTATACCCTTTCCCACTTCCAGTTGGTAAATCTATGGATGCAACATCACCACTTATTTTAAAATCATTTTCTAATATCATTGTATGAATGACAAAAGATGATCCAGTAGATAATTTGCAATTTTTGCAATGACAGGCTTGAGTGAATAGTGGTTTGCCCTCAACTTTATATTTTACATTCCCACATGCACAATTACCCTTCATTTGATTAGGACTCTCCCTGCTATTGTTTTTAATTTTTCAATTGTTTTATTTGTTCTTTTTTCAGGCGCAGTAATAATTGCTACATCTAAACAATTATTTGCAGGATCATTTTGATCTATGTGTTGTTCAAAAATATTTATTAAATTTTTGATCATCTGTTTAGCTTTTGATGCATTATTTGTTAACACCTCTATTACCTTTTGAACATCAACATTCTCATGGTCAGGATGCCAACAATCATAATCAGTAACCATTGATACAGATGCATATCTTATTTCAGCTTCTCTAGCTAATTTTGCCTCCGGCATATTGGTCATACCAATAACATCAGCACCCCAAGATCTATAAAGTTCAGACTCCGCTAAGGTAGAAAATTGAGGCCCCTCCATAACAACATAAGAGCCCCCTCTTTTATAGTCTATATTCGCTTTTTTTATAGCTTCCTCACAAGCATTCATTAAACCTATTGATGTTGGATTAGCCATTGAAACATGAGCAACAATTTCATCATCAAAAAAAGTTTTATTTCGAGCAAATGTTCTGTCTATAAACTGATCTATAATTACAAATTTTCCAGGACTTAATTCCTTTTTTAGAGATCCTACTGCAGAAACAGACACGATATCGGTAACTCCTAATTGCTTAAAAGCATCAATATTTGCTCTAAAATTAATTTTTGAGGGCGATATATAATGTCCTTTTCCATGCCTTGGTAAAAAGAAAACTTCTTTATCTTCATAAATTATTTTTAAAATCTGATCAGAAGGTTTTCCCCAGGGTGTTTTACAATCTATATATTTTTTGTTTTTAAATTCTTCTACATCGTATAATCCACTACCACCGATAATACCTAATTTGTTTGTCATATTATTTAAAATGTTTTATTTATAACTCAAAAGAATATGGATTTAAAAGATTATATTAGATCAATTGCTGACTATCCAAAAAAAGGAATACTTTTTAGAGATATTACAACATTGATTAAGAATGAAAATGCATTTAAACACACAATAGATCAGTTAGTTGAGGCAAGCAAAGTATTTAATTCAAATAAAATTGCAGCAATTGAGTCTAGGGGCTTTGTTTTTGCGTCTGCAGTATCATACTTAACTAACAAACCTTTTATAATGTTAAGAAAAAAAAATAAATTACCAGCAGAGACACATTCTGTAGATTTTCAACTCGAGTATGGCGATGCAACAATAGAAGTACACAAAGACTCAATTAATAAAGGTGATAAAGTACTAATAATAGACGACCTTATTGCAACAGGAGGAACAGCTGAGGCATCTGCAAAGTTGGTTGAAATGTCGGAGGGAAGTGTAGCAGGTTTTATCTTTGTAATTAATTTATTCGATCTTGGTGGATGTGAGAAACTCATTGAAAAAGGTTACAAAATAAAAAATCTAATTGAATTTCCAGGTCACTAATTTTAAATTCTGTATTTAGATTTATTTCCTAGAATTGAATTTATTATTCCAGATATTCTCATCTTAAAAATATTTTTTTTAT
>CACFYR010000018.1 GCA_902570505.1 uncultured Pelagibacteraceae bacterium
TATATATCCAGACTTAATTTCTCAGCCAATGTTAAATTATTTTAACGAAATCAAATCAGGATTAAATAAATTAAAGTTAGATAAAATGCCTGAAGTAATTTGTGAGCCTGGAAGAGCAATAGTAGCCGAAAGTGGATCAACTATTGTTAGGGTTATATTAAGAAAAAAACAAAAATTGTTTATTAACGATGGTACGTATGGAACTCTTTTTGATGCTGGTGTTCCAAATATTGTTTATCCATCTAAACTTATTACTCAAAATAGAATTATCTCAAAAAAAATGACAGCGTTTGATTTTTACGGTCCAACTTGTGATAGTTTAGATTATATGAAAGGTCCTTTCTTATTACCTAATAACATAAAAGAGGGTGATTATATAGAATTAGGTCAACTAGGTGCTTATGGTCTTACATTTAGAACCGAATTCAACGGTTTTTACTCAGACCAAATATATGAAGTTGAAGATAATCCTATAATGACGATGTACGACAAAGAAAAAAAAGGCGAATTTCTTGTTGCTTAAATGTCAGATAAAAAAAAATTAGGTCACAATAGTAAAAAAGATTTTCTTAAAAATCCAGTAGAACATATTGATATTACATCCTTCGACTCGAGGAAAATAATTTCCTCAATGAAAAAGATGTCTTTTGTCTCTAGGGAAACAGGTAAAGCTGCAGAAATTTACAATGAAATGTTAAGAGATAAAGATTGTACAATTTTTCTAACACTAGCAGGATCGACTTCAGCTGCAGGGTGCATGAATATTTACAGGGACATGGTTAAATATAATATGGTTGACGCAATTATAGCTACTGGTGCTTCCATAATTGACATGGATTTTTTTGAAGCTCTTGGTTTTAAGCATTATCAAGGGACACAGTTTCAAGATGATAATGAATTAAGGAAAAACTATATAGATCGAATTTACGATACTTATATTGATGAGGATGAATTGCAATTTTGTGATAAAAAAATTTGTGAAATAGCTGATAATTTAACACCTAAGAGTTTTACATCAAGAGAATTTATTCATGAAATTGGTAAATATTTAAAAGATAATGCAAAGAAAAAAAATTCACTAATTGAAACTGCCTATGATAATAATGTCCCAATTTTTTGTCCAGCTTTTACTGACTCAAGTGCAGGGTTTGGATTAGTTATGCATCAAGAAAAAAATCCGAAAGCGCATATAACAATTGATGCAATAAGAGAATTTAGAGAATTAACTGAAATTAAAATTCAATCAAAAGGCTCTGGATTATTTATGATTGGTGGTGGGGTCCCAAAAAACTTCATACAGGATACAGTAATATGTGCTGAATTATTAGGTAAAGAAGTCGAAATGCATAAATATGCAATTCAAATCACTGTAGCAGACTCAAGAGATGGCGCTTGTAGCAGCTCGACTTTAAAAGAAGCAAGTTCATGGGGAAAAGTAGATACAATGAAAGAACAGATGGTATTTGCAGAGGCAACAAGTGTGTTGCCATTAATTGCCAGCGATGCGTATCATAATGGTGAATGGAAAAAAAGAGAAAGAAAAAATTTCTCAAAATTATTTGAGTAAAAAATTGAATTATTTATCTAATAAGAATGGGTTTCTAGGAGTAGAAAATAACTTTAAAATTAGAGAAAAATCAGTCATTGTTCCCTTTGGATTAGAAAAAACCGTTAGTTACGGCAAAGGCACCAAAAACGGACCTAAAAAAATTATTCAAGCTTCACATCAAGTAGAGTTATATGATGAGGAATTTGAACAAGAAACTTTTAAAAGAATTGGTGTAAAAACAATTAAACCTTTTAAAATAAATAGTAATATCAAAAAAGCATTAGATCAAATATCTAATCTAAATAATAAAATTATTATGCGAGACTTGTTTCCTGTAGTATTGGGAGGAGAGCATTCAATCACTTGTGGATGTATTAGACCTTTTGTTAAAAGATATAAAAAATTGATGATTGTTCAATTTGATGCTCATGCAGATTTAAGAGATAGTTATAACAGTGAAAAATATTCGCATGCATCTGCAATGAGAAGATGTTTAGATTATAATAATGTATCTTTATTATCGCTGGGCATAAGGAATATATCAAAAGATGAAATACCTTTTTTAAAGAAAAACTCTCATAGAATAAATATTTTTTGGGCAAAGGACAAACATAAGTGGAGATTAGATAAGTTAAAAAAAATTTTAAAAAATAAAAATGTTTATTTAACTTTTGACGTTGACAGTTTTGACTCTGGAATTATGCCAGCAACCGGGACCCCTGAGCCTGGTGGTTTATTTTGGTATGAAACTTTAAATTTACTTAAATATATATTTAAGAGTTCAAATGTTGTTGGTGCAGATATAAATGAGCTTGCGCCAATTAAAGGTTTTGAGTCTTATAATTTTTTAGTAGCAAAATTAGTTTATAAAATATTAAGCTATAAGTTTTTATTTAAATAAATCAAACCGGTTTTAAGGTTCCTAAAAGCAATCTAAATGGCAACAACATGAGCAAAGCAACGGTTAGTTTTACAGCCAAATCTCCAAATGACAAAGAAATCCATGGAATACCAGTTGCATAAAACGCGATTGAAAAAAATAAAAATGTATCAATTGTCGAGCCTATTACAGAAGAACCAAGAGGCGCAATAAACCATCGTTTATTTCGTAATTTATCAAATATTTGAACATCTAATAATTGAGCTACAATAAAGGCAGTGCCAGAGCCTATTGCAATTCTTATTGAAATTAAATCCGCAAAATTTGTAGAGAATAAAAGAGTAAAACTCAATCCAATGCTAAATCCGATGTACACAATTTTCTTAGCTGCAGTTTTTCCATATGACCTATTTGCAAGATCTGTAATTAAAAAAGCCACGGGATAACTAAAGGCTCCGTATGTAAGAATGTCCTGAAGTCCATAATATTTTACAGGAAACTGAACTAAGAAATTCGAGGCTAAAACAATAAGCCCCATAGAAAATGATAATATTACAAATACTTTATTCACTACGCAGTTTTATTAGTGATAGATTTTTTCAATTTTTTTAATCTTAAGGATAAATATTTGGATTTCACAGATCTTAGAAATTCATCGAAACTGCCTTTCTTATCAACTGATCTGACGCCTGCATTTGAAACTGTTAACCTTAAATTTCTTTTTAAAATATCACTTTTAAATTTTACTTTTTTTAAGTTTGGTTCAAACTTCCTTTTAGTTTTATTGTTTGCATGACTAACATTATGACCCTTCAAGGGAATTTTTCCGGTTAATTCGCATTTTTTCGACATAAGTTGCCTGTATAGAATTTAGATGACCCGTCGTCAAGATGATTTTTTTGATCCAATGATTTCTCTTATATTTTTAATACCATCCTTTTCAAGAATCTTAACTAATTCATCATTTATTGTTGAAGCAATTTTAGGACCTTTGAAAACCATCCCTGTATAGAGCTGGACTATTGTTGCCCCACTCGTCATTTTTTCATAAACTCCATGTGCAGAGTCAACTCCACCAACTCCAATTATAATTATTTTTTTTCCAATTAATTTATAAAATCTATTAATTATATTGTTTGAAATTTTTTCAATTGGCTTGCCTGATAAACCACCTTTTTCAAGTTTGTTAATATTTTTAAGTGTATCTCTGTTTTTATCTGTTGAATTAGAAATAATTATTATTTCAACATTATTTTCAATTAAAATTTCTGATACACTCTCAATTTGATCAAATGTCAGATCTGGAGAGATTTTAACTGCAATTGGTATAGTGCTATTATTATTGTTTCTTTCTTTATTAATGGTCTTTATCAAAGTACTTAATTCTCCTCTTTCATGAAAATCTCTTAAATTTTCAGTATTTGGCGATGAAATATTGATTGTTATATAATCTGCAAGATTACAAAATTTTTTAAAACAAATTAAATAATCCTCTACTCTATTTATAGAATCTTTATTTGGTCCTATATTTATCCCAAGTAGTCCTCTTGGTTTATTGTTTTTAACCCGTGAACTCACATTTTCGGATCCCTTATTATTAAACCCCAATCTATTTATTAAAGCCTCATCTTCTTCAAGTCTAAAAACTCTTGGTTTTGGGTTTCCATATTGTGGTTTTGGAGTTACTGTACCAACCTCAACAAATCCAAATCCTAAGTTAAAAAGGGAATTATAAACTTCAGCATTTTTATCAAAACCAGCTGCAACACCAATTGGTGAGTAAATTTTTTTATTAAACATGGACTGTTCTAATAACGGAGATTTTTTATTATTTAATGTATGTATATTTCCAAGTTTTAGGGCTTTTATTGCCAAAGAATGTGCTATCTCTGGATTAAATTTGAATATTAAAGGTCTTAAAATATTAAACATTTTGTAATTTATTTTTTATTAATTGAATTGTTTCCTTTAAACCAAAAAAACTTATAAAAAAACCCATTCTGGGACCATTTTCATCACCAAATACTACTTGATAAATTAACTTAAACCAGTCTCTTAAATTTTCTTTATATCCATTTTCTTTTCCAGCAGTATAAATACGAGTTTGAATTTCCTCTGGGTTCATTTTCTCATCGCAATTTTCAAGAATTTTAATGAGTTCATAAAGTGCTTTTTTTTCTTCCTCATTTGGTTTTTTGTAATTTTTAGTTTTTTTTACTACCTCATCAAAATATTTAATCGCGTAACCAACTAACTTATCAAATTCTGGGTAATCATCTTGGTTGATGTTTGATTTATATTTCTTAACAAACTTCCAAAGGACATCTTTCGAGGATGCATTACTAGTTTCAACTAAATTTAATAACATTGAAAAGCTCATTATAATTTCTTCTTTTGGTATCTCGCCATTATGAACATGCCATAGTGGATTTAGCAAAAGTTGCGACTGATTTTGAGTTTTTCCCTTTTCAATAAAACTTAGATATTCGTCTACAGCTTTTGATACTATCTCATTATATAATTTTTTTGCTCTTTTTGGATTTTGATACATAAAAAGAGATAAACTTTCTGGTGAAGCATATTTCAACCACTCATCGATTGTAATACCATTTCCTTTTGATTTTGAAATTTTTTCACCTTTTTCATCTAAAAACAATTCATAAGCAAAACCTGATGGATTATTTTTACCCAAAGTTTTTATAATTTTAGAAGATAAGATTGCACTCTCAATCAAATCTTTTCCATACATTTCAAAATCCACATCTAACGCATACCATCGCATTGCCCAATCTACTTTCCACTGCAATTTACAATTACCGTCTAAAATATTTGTCTCAAGATCTTTTCCATTATTTTCAAAAATAATTTTATTATTTTTCTTATTAATCTCTTTAACAGGAATTTCTAAAACTTTTCCTGTATCAGGACAAATTGGCAAAAAAGGAGAGTATGTTTTTTGTCTTTCTTTTCCTAGTGTTGGTAAAATAATATTCATTATTTTGTCAAAATTATGTAAAATAATTGTTAATGTATCATTGAAAAATCCACTTCTATAAAGTTCTGTAGAACTTTTAAAAATATACTTAAATTTAAAATTGTTTAGGAAAGTTTTTAGCATTTCATTATTATGTTCACCAAAACTATTGAATTTTCCAAAAGGATCAGGAACTTGAGTTAGTGGCTTATTTAAATTTTTTATTAATATATCTTGATTGGGTACATTTTCAGGAACCTTTCTTAAACCATCCATATCATCTGAAAAAGTTATGATCTCTTTAGGTATTTCAGTTAAGTGGTTTAGTGCATTAACTATCATTGAGGTTCTTGCCACTTCTCCAAATGTCCCTATGTGTGGAAGTCCACTTGGTCCGTAACCTGTTTGAAGTATAATTTTACCTTTTTTGTTTATAAATTTTTTTCTCTCTTTTAAAATTTTTTTCGCCTCAACGAATGGCCAAGCGTTTGTTTTATCGATTGTTTCTTTGTCTAGCACAATTAATCTAAATTTTTCCTTATAAACACTATTATATTTTTTTCTAATAGAGTTGAAATTTATTTACCATAAAATAATGTTCATTCAAAATGTCCAATTATAAAACTGTTTTTTTTACGCTGGGTTTGCTTCAAATTGTTTTAGGTTTATCCATGATAATTCCTATTTTAATACAAATATTATATGATGAGACCGATTCAGGCTTTATTGGTTCGGGCATTATATCAATAATTTTTGGTATGCTTTTTTATCTTTCAAATCTCGACCATGACAAAAAAATAAATATTCAGCAAGCCTTTGTATTAACTGCTTTATCGTGGTTGAGCATAGCAATTTTTGGTTCATTGCCATTTATTTTTTCTGAAATTAATTTATCTGTAACCGATGCTTTTTTTGAGAGTATGTCGGGAATTACTACCACAGGGTCAACAACAATTAATAATTTAAACGACTCACCAAAGGGTATTTTGTTCTGGAGAGCAATGCTTCAATGGTTAGGAGGCATAGGAATAATTGTTATGGCAATTACTTTAATGCCGATAATGAACGTAGGAGGTATGCAATTATTTAAAATATCATCTAATGACAAAAATGAAAAAATATTACCCAAAACAAAGGAAATTTCTATTAGATTAATTTATATTTATTTATCATTAACATTCACTTGCTCAGTTATTTATAAATTATGTGGAATGAGTTTTTTTGACAGTTTTACTCATGCCATGACAACAATAGCAACTGGAGGGTTTTCAAATTACAATGAGTCAATCGGTTATTTTAATAATTTTTATATTGAACTAACATCAATAATTTTTATTTTGTCTGGTAGCATACCATTTTTAGCGTATTTGAAATTTATAAATGGAGATAGAAATATATTGTTTTCTGATACTCAAATAAAATCTTTTTTTAAAATAATTTTGTTCTCAATTGCCATTTTATTCTTTTACCTTGCGATAGTTAATAGAAGTTTTACAGATATAAGCTTAATGTCTGTCTCTTTTAATGTAATTTCAATTTTAACAGGAACTGGGTATGTGACTGAAAACTTTAGCAACTGGGGAAACTTCCCTTTACTTTTTTTTCTTATTCTTATGTTTATTGGAGGCTGTGCAGGATCTACAACCTGTGGAATAAAAATTTTTAGAGTTCAAATACTATATCAATTTTTTTCAAATCAGATTAAAAAAATTATTTTCCCTCACGGAATTTTTAATACAAAATATGAAAAACAAAATATTGATGAAAAATTTATGTCTTCAGTAATTACATTTATTTATTTATATATCTTAATTTTTTTCATATCGACTGCTTTATTATCATTAACAGGTCTTGATTTTGTTACATCAATTTCTGCCGCAGCAACTTCTATTTCAAATGTAGGTCCTGGATTAGGGGATTTAATAGGTCCTAATGGTAATTTTTCAAGTTTATCAGATTATTCTAAATGGATATTAAGTTTGACAATGATTTTAGGCAGACTAGAATTATTCGCAATTTTAGTGCTGTTCTTACCCTCTTTCTGGAGAAAATATTAAATGCTTTTTAAAAAAAAATCAGAGGGAATATTTAATTATTACTATGACATAAGAATGCTCAAGATACTTCTATTAGGAGCTATTAGTGGTTTTCCTTGGGTAATTATTGGTAGTAGTTTGTCGCTTTGGTTAAAAGAGGAAGGGCTAAGCAGATCAACAATTGGTTGGGCTGGTTTAATATTTGCAGTCTACGCCTTTAATTATCTTTGGGCACCATTAATAGATAAGATAAGAATCCCGATATTAACAAAAAAATTTGGACATAGACGTAGTTGGATTATTTTAATGCAATTAATAATATTAATATCACTTGCATTATGGAGTCTTATGGAGCCAAGCAAAAACTTAACATTAGTAATATTTGTTGGACTAATCATAGCAATTGCATCATCTACTCAAGATATAACTGTCGATGCACTTAGAATTGAACAGGTTGGGGAAAAAGAGACCAAATCCATGGCTGCGGGTGCTGCAATGGCGGTTGTTGGTTGGTGGAGTGGTTATAAATTAGGTGGGGTAATCTCCTTATTTTCTGCTGAAACCTTGCAAAATTTAGGTTTTGAAAATTATTGGCAAATTACATTTTTATTATTAATTTTATTAGTAGTTTTAATGAATATTGGACTTCTTTTTATCAATGAGGAAGAAGATTTCAAAAGAGCAGATCAACAAAAAAAAAGTCAGAGGGCTATTCAGGATAAAATTGGTTCAACAGGTTTACACGCAAAAGTAATTGCTTGGATTTCAGAAACTGTAGGTGGGCCAGTTATTAGTTTTTTTAAAAAAAATGGTTTTAATATTGCTATCGGAATTTTAGGATTTGTATTTCTTTTTAAAATAGGAGAGGCATTTCTGGGTAGAATGTCCATAGTTTTTTATAAAGAAATAGGGTTTTCAAAAAGCCAAATAGCAATTTATTCCAAAACTTTGGGATGGATTACAACCGTTATTTTTACTTTAATTGGTGGAGTTCTTGCAATGAGAGTGGGTACCTTAAAAACTATGTTTATTGCAGGTATTTTGATGGCTTTAACAAATTTTTTATTTTCAATACTTTATTGGGTTGGTAAATCAGAATTACTTTTTGCAATTGCTGTTATTGCAGACGATTTAACTGCTGCTTTTGCAACTGTAGCTTTTGTAGCTTTTATATCTTTATTAGTTGATAGAACATATACGGCTACACAGTATGCTTTATTAGCATCCATCGGTACTGCGGGTAGAACCATGTTAGCCTCATCATCTGGTGCGCTAGTTGATTGGTTAGATGGAAATTGGGGTATTTTTTTTATATTAACATCATTAATGGTGTTACCATCTTTAATTTGCTTATGGTATATAAGAAAAAAAATTAAGATCAGTGAGAAATAGTTATTACTTTAATAAACCTTTTTGTAGTATTTTAGAAAAACCAAAAAAAATTTCTAAGATTAGCTCTCAAATTTTATACGGTGAAAAGTTTAAAATTTTATCAAAAAATAATGGTTATTTTAAAATAAGAACATTATATGATAATTATAAAGGATATATTAAAATAAACAAATTTCCCAAAAATTTTAAGCCAAATTATAAAGTAAAAATACTTAAAGCAAATATATATAAAAAACCCAAAAATTCTGAAAAAACAAAACAATTTCTATCTTTTTCAAGTGAGATAAATGTTGTTGGTTCAAAAAAAAATTTTTTTAAATTTGAAAAAAATAAATGGATAAAAAAAAACTCAGTAGTAAAAAAAGAAAATAAAAACAAAAAACTATTTGAAGATATTCAGCTTGTTTAAGAACTGTAAATATATATGGGGTGGTAAAACATTTAGAGGAATTGATTGTTCAGCACTAATTCAAATTTATTTTAAATTCAACAATAAATTTTATCCAAGAGATACTGTAGATCAAATCAAATTTAAAAAAGGTCTTTCACATAAAATTAATTATAAATCTGGAGATCTGATTTATTGGAAAGGGCACGTGGCTTTGTGTATAAATAGTATGAAGCTTATACATGCCTATGGTCCCGCAAAAAAAGTGGTTATTATGCCAATAGATAAAACTATAAAAATTATTAGAGATACCGCAGGATTAAAAATAAAAAAAATTTTTCCAATTTAGATATTCCTTCCAAAGTTTGGTTTAGAAACATCTTGTTTTAAAGTTATTATTTGTTTACGAACTTTTTTAGAGTTTATTAAAATTTTTTTTAGCTCTTTATCTTTTTCTAATTTGATATTTTTTTTCATCAAATTAAGATTTTTAATAAACTTATCTATTGATTTAATCATGTTATCCTTGTTATTAAAGAATATATCTCTCCACATAATTTCATTGGATGCAGCCGTTCTTGAAAAATCCCTGAGGCCGCCAGCACTATATTTAATTAAGTTCTTTTTTTCATTTTTTTGGAAATCCTGAGCAGTTTTGATTAAATTATAAGCTATTAAATGTGGAAGATGGCTTGTTATTGCAAATATTTTATCGTGATTTTTTGCATCCATTAAAATTACTTTAGACCCAATTTTACGCCAAAATTTCTTTACTAAATTAATTTTATTTTTTTTGCCTTTGTTGATAATTATACACCATTTATTGTTAAATAAATCTTGATCACTAAACTTAGGACCGCTTACCTCAGATCCAGCAATCGGGTGACTTAAAACAAAATTTTTATTTTTAATTAAATTAATTAAATTACGTTTTGTAGACCCTACCTCTGTGACAACATAATTTTCTGATTTTAATTTATTTATTTTTGGAATTATAAATTTATATTCACTCATTGGAGTGCAGATAATTATAAAATTCATTTTATCTATATCTTTGTTTAGGTTAGATACAAATATAATTTTTGAATTTATTTTTTTTATAATTTGTTTATTTTTTTTTGATTTCTCAAAAACATAAAAATTTTTTGATATTTTGTTTTTTATTGAACTTCTTAAAATTGAAGATCCAATCAATCCACATCCAATAATTAAAGTATTCTTAAACATATTTAAAAATTCCTTCAATTGCCCCTAGAAATAATTTATTCTCGTCAGTATTACCAATTGTCAATCTTAAGTGATTATCAATTCCATAGGTTCTCATTTCTCTAAGTATAATACCTTTTTTTTCTAATTTTTTTTCAGTATAGTTTGCTGATAATTTGCAACGATTAAAATTTAATAGAAGGAAATTAGCACTAATTTTATTAGTGTAAATATTAAATCTTTCTAACGTTTTTTTTATTTTTTTACTCCAATATAAATTGTGTTTTATAGATTTATTTATAAATTTATTATCTTTTAATGCCTCTATGGCACATATCTGTGCAATTTCATTAACATTAAAAGGTGGTTTAATTAGATTTAAAGCATCAATAATTTTTTTGTCTCCATATCCCCATCCAATTCTTAACGCTGCTAGTCCATATATTTTTGAAAATGTTCTTAAAATAAAGACATTTTTATTATTTTTGAAAATCTTTAACCCAGAAGCGTATTTCTTATCTCTCATATACTCATAATAAGCATCGTCTATTACTAACAAAATATCTTTTCTTAATCTTTTTCTAAGACTAGTTAATTCATTTCTGTCTAAATAAGTTCCTGTCGGATTATTTGGGTTTGCTAAAAAAACAATTTTAGTTTTTTTATTAACCTTTTTTATAATGTTATCTATTGAAATCTTAAAATTATTCTCTTTTGAAAAAACAACTTTTGCTCCTGAAATGGATGCATAAATTCTATACATTAAAAAACTAAATTCAGGCACTACAACTTCATCACCTTTATTTAGAAATAACTGACACAACATTTGTATAATCTCATCTGATCCAGATCCACAAATTACTTTATTAGCATTGCATTTAAATTTATTTGAAATTTGTTTTCTTAATAGCTTAGACGTATAGTCTGGATATTTAGAGGTACTTATTTTATTTCTTAAAATTTTTTTTACTTTTGAACTGACTCCCAATGCAGATTCATTTGCAGAAAGTTTAATTATTTTTTTTGTTTTTTTTAACGAGGGTATTTCATATTTCCCTGGCTTATAGGATTGAAAATTTAGTTTTTTAAATTTGGTTAATTTCATAACTTTAAGTATTTTCGCTATTTATAGTTAAATTATAATTTATTTAAATTAAATAAGTAATATTCCCTTAAAAATTTGACATATAAAAATCTATATTGTAAACATTATTTGCGCTGATTTAACTGAATTGCGAGCGCTATAAAAAAACCGCTAAATAAGTTTTTTTTCCTCTCAATTCACTAAAAGATATGAATAAAATTGATAGTTTAAAAAAGTATATAGTAAAAGATGTTTTAAAATTAGATTGTGGTAAGGAAATTTCAAATTTTCCAATAGCATACGAGACATATGGGAAATTGAATAATGAAAAAACTAACGGAATTTTAATATTTCATGCCTTGACAGGTGACCAATTTCCATGTGGAAAAAACCCAATTACAAATAAAGAGGGTTGGTGGAGTTATGCTCTTGGACCGAGTAAAGCTATAGATACAAATAAGTTTTTCGTAATTAGTGCTAATGTAATTGGTGGATGCATGGGATCATTTGGCCCCTCTAGTATTGATCCATCTACAAATAAACCATATGGATCTAATTTTCCGGTAATTACAATTAATGACATGGTAAATGCACAAAATTTTTTATTAGACTTTTTTAAAATAAAAAAATTATTTGCTGTTATAGGTGGTTCAATGGGTGGTATGCAAGTTCTTCAATTTATTTCTAATTTTCCAAATAAAGCTGAGGTGGCAATACCTATTGCTTGTACGGCAAGTCATTCAGCTCAAAACATTGCATTAAATGAACTTGGAAGACAAGCAATAATGGCAGATAGTGAATGGAATAAAGGTAATTATTTAGACACTGAAAAATCTCCATCAAAAGGACTAGCAGTAGCAAGAATGGCAGCTCACATAACATACTTGTCAAAAAAAGGATTAGAGGAAAAATTTGGTAGAAAACTTCAAGAAAGAGATAAAATAAAATTTGGTTTTGATGCTGATTTTCAAATCGAAAGTTATTTAAGATATCAGGGATCAGTTTTTGTTGATAGGTTCGATGCAAATAGCTACTTATATATAACACGAGCAATGGACTACTTTGATTTAACAAAGCAATTCAATGGTAATCTTTCAGATGCTTTTAAAGAGAGTAAAACTAAATTTTTTGTAATATCTTTCACTTCAGATT
>CACFYR010000019.1 GCA_902570505.1 uncultured Pelagibacteraceae bacterium
GTTTGGAATTAGAGCAGTCATTCAAATTAGGAATTTTAACGATAATGAACACTGTAAATTCAAGTATTTATGGTCTTGAAGAATTGAATTTTCAAGATTTTAGTAAATATATTAAAATTGTACTTATTTTATTTATGATAATTGGAAGAATTGAATTAGTTACAATCTTGATTATTATTAAAAAATTTCTTTTCAAAAACTAATTAAGATATATATATTTATCTAAATGCGCCCTTAGCTCAGCTGGATAGAGCAACGGTTTTCTAAACCGTGGGTCGGAGGTTCGAATCCTTCAGGGCGCGCCATAAATATCCTCATAATAAACATTTTTTTAATATTGATGATAACCAAACTTTCTGGTTAACTATTGTTATTCAAAAAATACTTTTGAATATTTGTTAACAAATAAACGAACAAAAAGAGGAATAATAATGTTCAAAACAATAAAACAATTAACTTCTTTTGTAGCAGTGGTTGCTGTCCTATTTGCATTTACGACTGAAACTATGGCTGCGAAAAAGTCAAAAACATTAAAGAACACTCAGAAAAAAGGTTTTGTGAGATGTGGAGTTTCACAAGGTCTTCCAGGATTTTCTAATGCTGATGCATCAGGAAACTGGACTGGTATAGATGTTGATGTATGTAGAGCGGTAGCTGCTGCAGTACTTGGTGATGCGAACAAAGTCAAATTCACACCATTAAGTGCTAAAGAAAGATTTACAGCTTTAACTTCTGGCGAGATCGACATTTTGTCAAGAAACACTACTTGGACACTTTCTAGAGATGCTGACATAGGTTTAACTTTTGTTGGTGTTAATTTCTATGATGGACAAGGTTTCATGGTAAGAAAAAGTTCTGGTATAACTTCAACAAGTCAATTCAAAGACGGCATTTCAGCTTGTACAAATATCGGTACAACAACTGAGCTTAATATGAGAGACTTCTTCAATTCAAAAGGAATTTCATATGAACCAGTCGCTTTTGAAAAAGCTGATGAGGTTGTAGCTGCTTATGATGCAGGTAGATGTGATACATATACTACTGATAAATCAGGTCTTGCTGCACAAAGAACAAAAATGTCTAATCCAGATGAACATATAGTTTTACCTGAAACTGTTTCAAAAGAGCCTTTAGGTCCTGTTGTTAGACAAGGTGATTCTGTATGGGAAGACATCGTAAGATGGTCTTTAAACACTATGATAGAAGCAGAAGAGTATGGAATTACTTCTGCTAATGCGGACTCTATGAAAACTTCAGATAACCCAGCAATTAAAAGATTAGTTGGTGCTGAGGGTGAACTAGGAGCTGCTTTTGGTCTTGATAATGACTGGAGTTTAAGAATTATTAAGCAAGTTGGTAATTATGGTGAAAGCTATAAAAGAAATATTGCTGACACTGGTATTTTGCCAGATAGAGGTCCAAACGAGTTATGGACAAAAGGTGGAATTTTATACGTACCACCAGCTAGATAAGGCTTAAATATAAGTTTAAAAAGGGCTAGATTTTTCTAGCCCTTTTTTTTATTGTCCATAGAAATGAAATTTAGAATTTTAGCTTATTTTTTCCTCTTATTAGGTGTAACGGATTTAACCATAAAAATTTTTTATGGGAATATATTTAGTAGATTTACAGAAGATTATTACGAAATAGCAAATCCTATTCTCGTCTTTACTCCAGTATTATTTTTTTCTTTGGGAGGTGTTTTTCTAAAAGAATCACGAGTTAGCATGTCTTTAGAAAATTTTGGTACGACCAGAATAAAATATTATTCTCCTCAGTTTATATGCTTAGCAGTTGTTGTTTTAATATTTTTATTTTTTACTTTTAATGCTCAAATCAATATGGAAAATCGAGGTATTGATTTTGGTTTTGATTTTTTAGCTCAAGAGTCTTCTTTTGATATGCAATTTAGTTTAATGGATTATGATGGACAAGATCCTTATTGGTGGGCTTATGTCGTGGCTTTACTAAATACTTTGTTAGTTGCAGTTCTTGGAATTATTTTTTGCACAATTATTGGAGTGGTAGTTGGTGTTGCTAGATTATCACCGAATTTTCTAATTAGAAATACAGCAGCTTGGTATGTAGAGTTTTTTAGAAACATACCATTATTATTACAAATATTTTTTTGGTATTATGCAGCATTAAGGGCTTTACCTTTGCCTCAAGATGCAAGTCCATTGTTTGGAGTTACTTACCTAACCATTAAGGGTTACTATATGCCAGCATTTATATGGAATAACTTGAATGTATTTATGTACTCTATCTTAGCTGCAATAGTATCAATTGTTTTTATAAGATACTATGCGATTAAACTGCGTGACACACAAGGAAAACAAATACCAGTTTTTTATATATCATTAATAATTTTAATAATTTTACCTTTATTCACTTTTTTGTTTGGAGGTGTATCTTTAAATTTTGAAATTCCAGTTTTAAAACAATTATCTGCAACATCTTTTATATATGATGGAGGTATAGCTTTACCCCCAGAATTAATAGCTCTAACTTTAGCATTATCTTTATATACTGCTACTTTTGTTGCGGAGTGTGTAAGGGCAGGTATTCAAGGTATTGGAAAAGGTCAAAAAGAGGCTGCAAGTTCATTAGGATTAACAGCAAATCAAGTGCTTAAACTAGTAATAATGCCTCAAGCATTAAGAATTATAATTCCACCAACAACAAACCAATATTTAAATTTAACAAAAAATTCGTCATTAGCAGCAGCAATAGCTTACCCAGATTTAGTGCTAGTCTTTGCTGGTACAGCATTAATGCAAACCGGAAGAGCTATAGAGATAGTATCAATTACAATGCTTACTTATTTATCTATAAGTCTGGCAATCGCAGCATTAATGAATTGGTACAACAAACTAATTGAAATTAAGGAAAAATAAAAATAATGAATAAGCTAACTTTTCTAAAGTCTGATAGAAGCAATATCCAATTAGTTTTAATAATTGGACTTTTTCTTATTACAATAAGTATTTTTGATGTTTTTTTAAATTCATTTTTTAAAATTAATTTAATATCATTTCTTCCAAGCAAGATAAGTTTTATTTTCCCACTTGTAATTGGGATGATGGGTTTTCATTTAATTCGGATAGAGTATTCAGGAAATAGATATATTGATATATTAAATAAAAATATTAATACATCTACCTTCAATGCTTTTTTAACTTTATTGATATTATTTTTAATATTAAAAGCAATACCTCCATCTCTAAGCTGGATGATTTTAGATGCAAATATTTCAGGCGATTCAAAAGATGCTTGCACGGGTTCAGGGGCTTGTTGGACTTATATAAAGGTATGGTTCAGACGATTTATGTATGGAATGTATCCAAATGAACAGCACTGGCGAATTAATACAGCGTTTCTATTAGTAATCGGTTTAGGTACATTTGGTTTATTCGCAACAGAAAAGATGAAAAAATTTTTAGCCTTATATTATGTTGTTATTTACCCAATTCTTGCTTTTTTAATTATCTACTATTTAATATCAGGAGGTTATTTTGGTTTAGAATGGATTGAAACAGGCGCATGGGGAGGATTATCACTTACATTTATAGTGTCTTTTTTCTGTTTAATATTTTGTTTTCCATTAGGAATGTTGTTAGCATTAGGTAGAAGGTCTAGTTTACCAGCTGTGAGATATATCTCTATTGGATATATTGAATTTTGGAGAGGTGTGCCTTTAATTACAGTTTTATTCATGTCATCAGTGATGTTTCCAATGTTTTTACCTGAAGATTTTTTCATGGATAAACTCGTAAGAGTAATTATTGCCATAACTCTTTTTGAAGGCGCTTATTGCGCTGAGGTTATAAGAGGTGGTCTTCAATCTCTTCCAAGAGGCCAATATGATGCTGCAAAATCCTTGGGAATGGGATATTGGAAAATGCATATTTTTGTAATTTTGCCCCAAGCATTAAAATTAGTAATACCCGGTATATGCAATACATTCCTAGCTTTAGTAAAAGATACCCCTCTAATATTTGTTGTAGGTTTAGCAGAACTGGCTGGTATGTTAGCATTAGCAAAAACAAATCCTAAATGGCTTGGTTTTGCTATGGAAGGCTATATATTTGCATCTATAATTTTTTGGATAATTTGTTATGCTATGAGTAAATATAGTTATAATTTAGAAGAAAAATATAAAACAGAAAGATAAAATGTCTGAAGCAATTATCAAAATTGAAAACATGAACAAATGGTTTGGGGATTTCCAAGTTTTAAAAGACATTAATTTAGAAGTTGAAAAAAATAAAAAGATTGTTGTATGTGGACCCTCAGGATCAGGAAAATCTACACTTATAAGATGTATTAATAGACTTGAAGAACATCAAAAAGGAAGCATTGTTGTTGATGGTACTGAATTAAACGAAAATACAAAAAATATCGAACAAATTAGAGCTGAAGTAGGAATGGTTTTTCAACAATTTAATCTATTTCCACATTTATCAATATTAGATAACTGCACTCTAGCTCCTATATGGGTTAGAAAAATGCCAAAAAAACAGGCTCAAGAGTTAGCAATGCATCAGCTTGAAAAGGTTCAAATTTCAGATCAAGCGCAAAAATTTCCTGGACAATTATCAGGTGGACAACAACAAAGATGTGCTATTGCTAGAGCTCTATGTATGGAGCCTAAAATAATGCTATTTGACGAACCTACATCTGCATTGGATCCTGAGATGATAAAAGAAGTTCTTGATGCTATGGTTAATTTAGCAAAAGGAGGTATGACTATGATTGTTGTAACTCACGAGATGGGCTTTGCTAAAGAGGTTGCTGACGAAGTAATTTTCATGGACGAAGGGATGATCGTAGAAAAGGCCGAAACAAAAGAGTTTTTTGCTAATCCTAAAAGTGATAGGACAAAGCTTTTTTTAAGCCAGATTTTATAATAATTCTAATAAAATCTATAAAAGTTGCTTGACAAGATTATTAAAATTCCAAAATTTAAATATTTTTAAAAATTATTTTACTTGAAATATCATTTTGATTTCTATTAACTTACATTATATTAAATTAAAGAGGGGTCTTTGATGGAAGAAAATTTCAATAAACATCTAGGTAATAAACTAAAACTTAGAAGATTAGCTTTAGGATTAACTCAAACTAAAGTAGCAAAAGCAATTAATGTAACATTTCAACAAATTCAAAAATATGAAAAAGGCACAAATGGTGTTAGTTCAATTAGACTTTTACAACTATCTAATTATCTTAAAGTTCCTATAAATTATTTTTTTGAGGATTTTCCCGATTATCTAATAAATATAGATAAATCAAAGGAAGGTCACATGAATGTAAATTATAATTTTTTAACAAAGATATATTCTGAATTAAATCAAGATCAAAAAATTAAATTTACAAAATCATTACAACTTTCTGGAAGTTTGATAAATAAGGCTGTCTAATTTTGGCTCCTCGGGCAGGACTCGAACCTGCGACCAATTGATTAACAGTCAACTGCTCTACCAACTGAGCTACCGAGGAATAAATCAAAACTTACTTTTTTTTTTCTGTAAAACAACTATTATTTTCATGGAGGCAACGCCCGGAATCGAACCGGGATACAAGGATTTGCAATCCTCTGCGTAACCATTCCGCCACGTTGCCTTATATTGCGTATAATAATTACTTTAAGATTAGCTTATATAACTGTTTTTAAATTAGTCCATTAATTTCAACCTCAAATAATAACTTTGTTTATTTATCAGTTTAATTTATAAAATACGAAGTACATGAGCGGAAATAATTATAATCATTCAAATGTTGAAGACAAAATTTATACTTACTGGGAAAAAAATAAACTTTTTAAACCTAAAAAAAATAAGAAAAAGTTCTCAATTGTAATTCCTCCTCCAAATGTAACAGGTAATTTGCATATGGGACATGCTTTAAATAATTCCATTCAGGATCTATTAACCAGGTACCATCGAATGAACAATTATGAAACCCTATGGCAACCAGGAACAGATCATGCAGGAATTGCAACACAAGCCTTAGTAGAAAAAAAACTATCAAAAGAGGGATTAGACAAACATCAACTAGGAAGAGACAAATTTATTGGCCGTGTTTGGGAATGGAAAAAACAATATGGCGATATAATTATTAACCAATTAAAAAAATTAGGTTGTTCATGTGATTGGTCAAGAAATGCGTTCACTATGGATGACAATTTGTCAAAATCTGTAATTAAAGTATTTGTAGATCTTTATAATAAAGGGCTCATTTATAAGTCTAAGAAATTAGTAAATTGGGACACTGTTCTTAAAACAGCTATATCTGATTTAGAGGTAGATCAACGAGAGGTTAATTCGAAGTTATATTATATAAAATATCCTATCGAAAACAGTGAGGATTTTATAACTATAGCAACAACAAGACCTGAAACCATGTTAGGAGATACAGCTGTTGCAGTAAATCCAAAAGATAAAAGATACAAAAATTTAGTTTCAAAAAACGTAATTTTACCAATTGTCGAAAAAAAAATAAAAATTATAGCTGATGATTACGCTGATCCAGAACAAGGAAGTGGAGCAGTTAAAATAACCCCAGCGCACGACTTTAATGATTATGATGTAGGAATCAGAAACAAGCTAGAAATAATTAATATCTTTACTGAGGATGGGAAAATTAATGAAAACGCACCAAGTGAATATATTGGATTAGATCGCTTTGAAGCTCGAAAAAAAATACTACTAGAATTAAAAAACAAGAATTTGTTTGTTAAAGAAGAAGATATAAAAAATAAAGTTCCATATGGAGATAGATCAAACTCTATAATAGAACCTTTTTTAACTGAACAATGGTTTGCTGATGCAAAAAAATTATCAGTCAAAGCAAAAAAAATAGTTAGATCAAAAAAAACTAACTTCTTTCCAACTAATTGGTCTAAAACATATTTCCAATGGATGGATAATATTGAACCTTGGTGCGTATCGAGACAACTATGGTGGGGTCATCAAATACCTGCATGGTATGGACCAGATAAAAATATATTTGTTGCCGAAAACGAAAATGATGCAAAAAAACTAGCAAAAAAACATTATAAAAAAGACACAAACATCTCCAGAGATCCTGATGTTTTAGACACTTGGTTTTCATCTGGGCTTTGGCCTTTTGCAACACTTGGCTGGCCAAAGAAGAATGAATACTTAACTAAATTTTATCCTACTACAGTTTTGGTTACAGGTTTTGATATAATCTTTTTTTGGGTTGCAAGAATGATGATGCTTGGAATGGAATTTTTAAACAAGGAACCCTTTAAAGATATTTATGTACATGCTTTAGTGCGAGATGAAAAAGGACAAAAAATGTCTAAATCTAAAGGTAATGTAATTGATCCTTTAGAATTAATTAATAAATATAGTGCAGACGCATTAAGGTTTACACTTCTCTCGATGGCTTCACCTGGTAGAGATGTTAAGCTATCTGAAGATAGAGTTAAAGGATATAGAAATCTTTTAAATAAGTTATGGAACGCAAATAATTTTTTAATTCAAAATAAGTGTAATTTTTCTGAAAAAAAACCAAAAAAATTTAATTTAAATATTAATAATTGGATTTTTAATGAGCTTGTAAAAATAAAAAAAGAAGTAGAGACAAAAATTAAAGAATATAGATTCGATGAAGCATCCAGACTTATATATCAGTTCGTATGGAATTCTTATTGTGATTGGTATTTAGAGCTTTCGAAAACAATTCTATACTCAAATGATAAGCAAAATATTAAAGAAACTCAGGATGTTTCTGGTTTTATTTTTACGCAAATATTAATTTTAATGCACCCATTCATACCGTTTGTGACTGAGGAAATATGGCTAAAAAATAAGCTAGATAAATCGGGTAAAAATTACCTTATGTTTTCTAATTGGATTAATGAAAAACCTATAAAGAACAATGAAATAAAAAATGTTGAAAATATTATAAATTTTACATCCTCACTCAGATCCTTTAAGAACGAACTAAATATAAGTCCTGGCTCATTTGTTGATGTATCATTAGGCAGTATAAAGAATAAAAAGTCAAATTTTTATGCAAAAAATGAAAATACTTTAAAAAAAATAGCTAGAGTAAATAATTTTTTTAATAAAGATCTAGATAAACCTTCAGCAACAATGGTAATTGGCGGTGATATAATCAAGGTTTATTTTGAAGAGAATATAGATCTTAAAATCATCAAAGAAAATCTTATAAAAAAACAAAATAAATATAATTCTGAGATGGAAGGTATTAATAAAAGGTTACAAAATAAAAATTTTGTAGATAGGGCTCCCAAAACTGTTGTTGAACAAGAAAAAAATAACTATAATAATTTGAAAAATGATGTTAAGAAAATTTCATTAATAATTCAAAATCTATAATGTTAAAATTTAATAAAAAGAAATTACCTAGCAGACATACATCAGTAGGACCTGATAAAGCACCACAAAGATCGTTTTATTATGCAATGGATTTAACAGAAAAAGATGTTGCCAAACCTTTCGTAGGAGTAGTTTCAACATGGAATGAGGCAGCACCGTGTAATATCGCCTTAATGAGACAGGCACAATCTGTTAAAAAAGGAGTTAAAAGCAACGGTGGAACCCCAAGAGAATTTTGTACAATTACTGTCACCGATGGAATTGCGATGGGCCATGAAGGTATGAAATCATCATTAATTTCAAGAGATGTAATTGCAGACTCAACAGAATTAACAGTAAGAGGTCATTGTTATGATGCATTAGTTGGCGTTGCTGGATGTGATAAATCGTTACCAGGTCTAATGATGGCGATGGTTAGGTTGAATGTGCCAAGCGTTTTTATTTACGGTGGATCTATCTTGCCTGGAAGATTTAATGGTAAAGACGTGACTGTAGTTGATGTATTTGAAGGTGTAGGAAAATATTCTTCAGGTAAAATGTCAGCACACGCATTAAGAAAACTTGAATTAAAAGCTTGTCCGAGTTCAGGAGCCTGTGGTGGACAATTTACAGCAAATACTATGGCATGTGTTTCAGAGGCAATTGGACTAGCATTACCTTATTCAGCAGGAACACCAGCTCCTTATGAGCAAAGAGATAAGTACGCAATGTTAAGTGGAAAAGCTGTAATGAACTTGCTTAAGAAAAATATCAGACCAAGAGATATAGTTACAAGAAAAGCTTTAGAAAATGCAGCTACAATAGTTGCAGCAACAGGTGGTTCAACAAACGCAGCATTACATTTACCAGCAATTGCAAATGAAGTAGGTATTAAATTTGATTTAATGGATGTTGCAAAAATTTTTAAAAAAACTCCTTATCTTGCTGATCTTAAACCAGGTGGAAGATATGTTGCAAAAGATATGTGGCAAGCAGGAGGAGTACCAATGTTATTAAAAACTTTAATGGATGGTGGATACATACATGGAGATTGTTTAACTGTAACTGGTAAAACAATGAGAGAAAATTTAAAAAAAGTTAAATTTAATTTAAAACAAAAGGTAATGAGAAAACATAATAATCCTTTATCTCCAGATGGAGGTGTAGTTGGATTAAAAGGAAACTTAGCACCCGAAGGTGCAATTGTTAAAGTTGCAGGTCTTAAAAAATTACAATTTACAGGAAGAGCAAGATGTTTTGATACTGAGGAAGCTGCATTTAAAGCTGTTCAAAAAAAAACAATACAAAGATGGAGACATCATAATTATTAGATACGAAGGACCAAGAGGTGGACCAGGTATGAGAGAAATGCTACAAACAACTGGAGCTATTTACGGCCAAGGAAAAGGTGAAAAAGTTGCACTTATAACTGACGGAAGGTTTTCTGGTGCTACTAGGGGCTTTTGTATCGGTCATGTAGGTCCTGAGGCTTCTATAGGCGGTCCAATAGCACTTTTACGTAATGGTGATGTAATTGATATAGATGCTAAAAAAGGAACTATTAACGTAAGATTATCAAAAAAAGAACTATCGAAAAGAAAGAAAAAATGGAAACCAAAGAAAATTAACTTTGGTAATGGTACTCTTTGGAAATATGCACAAACTGTTGGACCTGCATATCTAGGAGCACCAACACATCCAGGAGCAAAAAACGAAGTAAAAGTTTACGCTGATATTTAATGAAAATTAGACCAGTTATTTTGTGTGGTGGAGCAGGCACTCGACTGTGGGAAGATAAAAAACACCATCAACCAAAGCAGTTTATTGACTTTGGAGGATGGAACCTGATGGAAAAAACATTAGAAAGGATTAAAAATCCGATCTTCGATTATCCCATCATAAGCACTAATAACAAATATTTATCACAAGTAAGAAAATCTTTAAAAAATTCTAAAATAAAGAAATTTAAAATTGTGCTTGAGCCAGCAAAAAAGAATACAGCTCCAGCAATACTTTCTTCTGCATTGATTAAAGATATTCCATTAAAACAATCTCTAATGTATTTTGCTGCAGATCATTTAATTGAAAAAACAAGTATTTTTAATAGATCAATTAAGAACAATGTAAAAAATCTAGACGATAAAAATATATTTATATTTGGGATTAAACCTACCAATCCATCAAGCGAATATGGTTACTTTTTAACAAAAAAGATTAAAAATATTAATAAAGTTTCAAAGTTTATTGAAAAACCTAATATTTTAAAAGCTAGACAGGTCATAAAGAAAAAAGGTTACTGGAATTCAGGTATGTTTTTTTTAAGGAAAGACTCGATAATTAATAATTTTAAAAAATATCAACCAAAAACTTATAAGAGCTGTTTACTATCAGTAAATAAATCAAAATACAAAAATAATACTTATTATTTAAACAAATCAGCATTTATTAAGTCAGTTGAAAAATCTTTTGATTATGCAATCCTTGAAAAATCAAAAAACATTAATGCTATAAAATTGGATATTCCTTGGTCTGATCTAGGAAGTTGGAAAGAAATTTCAAAAATTTTTAATAAAAATAAATCAAAATATTTCAAAAAAAAGAATGTTTTTTATAGACCATGGGGAAGTTATACCAACTTATTCAAAGGTAAAAATTTCTTAGTTAAAGAATTAAATGTAAAATCAAAAGGTATATTAAGTCTACAAAAACATCATCATCGATCTGAGCACTGGTTAATTACCCAAGGTAAACCTTTAATTACATTAAATAAGAAAAAATTATCAAAATCTGTAAATGAATCTATATATATTCCAAAGGGTGCCATTCACAGAATAGAAAATCCATTTAAAATTAACGTAAAAATTTTAGAAATTCAGAAAGGATCTATTCTAAAAGAAACTGATATTGTAAGATACCAAGACATATATGGAAGAGTAGGTTAAATCATGAATTTAATTTCGGGTTATATTTTTTTATTTCTAGCAATTATTTTAGGAATTGCTGCTAATGGTTTTTTAAAAACCACTAATGGCTTTACAAATATTTATCCAACTATTTTTTGTGTGATCTCAATTATTTTATGTCTATTTTGCTTATCTAAAGCAATGAATATAATTCCAGTAGGTTTTACTTATGCAACATATGGAGGAATAACAATTACTGCAGTAACGATCTTTGGTATTTTAAAATATAATCAATTGCCTAATATTTATGGAACTATTGGTATAATCTTAATAATTATAGGTGTTATTCTTGTAAATT
>CACFYR010000020.1 GCA_902570505.1 uncultured Pelagibacteraceae bacterium
AAATGCAGCATCTACTAGGCTTACCTGTGTATTTGGCTCTGAGCCAAATTTTGTTGGTGAAGCCGAAAATAATTTAGATTCTGATAATACTTGGGCATGAACTTCTAGACCAATTACTACTTCATATTCCTTATTGTCTCTTTTTATTAAATATTCTTTATTATTTTTACTCATTTAATCCACCAATCATTGATATTATTTTTATATCCAATATTTTTTTCAATTGAATAAGCAATGTTTAAAATAGTTTGCTCATCAAAAGCTTTACCAATAACTTGAAGCCCTAAAGGAAAACCATTTTTATCATGGCCAGCCGGAAGTGAGATTGCGGGAAGACCAGCTAAATTAATAGGAACTGTAAAAATATCGTTTAAATACATTGAAACTGGATCGTTTAATTTTTCCCCAATTTTAAATGCCGAGCTAGGTGTTGATGGGGTTAATATTGCGTCTACTTTTTTATAAGCTTCATCGAAATCATTTTTAATTAATCTTCTCACCTTTTGAGCTTTAAGATAATAAGCATCATAATAACCAGAAGATAATACATAAGTACCAATCATAATTCTTCTTTTTACCTCGTCACCAAACCCCTCAGATCTAGTTTTTTCATACATATCAATTAAATTTTCACCTTTAGATCTAAAACCATATTTTACTCCATCATATCTGGCTAAATTTGATGAAGCCTCTGCGGGAGCAACAATATAATAAGCTGGTAGAGCATAGTTCGTATTAGGCAATGATATATCAATAACATCACCACCATTATCTTTAATGATTTTTATCCCTTTTTCCCAAAGTTTTTCTATTTCTTTAGGCATTCCATCTACTCTATACTCTTTTGGTATTCCAATTTTTTTTCCTTTTATATTATCGCTCAAATCGTTTAGGTAATTACCTCTAACAAAATCTACAGAGGTGGAGTCTTTTACATCATAAGAACTCATTACTTCTAAAAGTAAGGCACAATCTTTAACATCATGAGTCATCGGACCAGCTTGATCAAGTGACGAGGCGAAAGCGACTATTCCGTATCTTGAACAACTTCCATAAGTTGGTTTTAAACCTACAGTGCCAGTAAAAGATGCAGGTTGCCTTATAGAACCACCTGTATCAGTTCCGATTGTAGCAGGAGTTAATTTAGCTGCGAGTGCAGATGATGATCCTCCGGATGATCCTCCAGGAACTAAATTTTCTGATATAGGGTTTTGAACATTTCCATAATAGCTTGTTTCGTTTGAAGAACCCATTGCAAATTCATCACAATTTAATTTTCCAATTATTATACCCCCGTGATCCAAAATATTTTGTGTTACCGTAGATTCGTATGTTGGTATAAAATTTTCTAAAATTTTACTTCCAGCAGTGGTTCTTAAATTTTTTGTACAAAAAAGGTCTTTGACAGCCATTGGAATACCAGGGATTTTTTTATTAAGATTAGGTTTTGAGTCAAACTCTTTTGCACGATTTATAGCATCATCAAAATTATCAGAAATATATGAATTCAATTTTGTAGATTTTTTAGATCTATTTATAAAAGCCTCTGTTATTTCTTTTGAAGATAATTTTTTTTTTTTTATTTTATCTACTAAATCACACAATTTAAAATTTGTTATTTCTGACATTATTCAACCACCTTAGGTACTACAAAAAAATCTTTATTTTTATCAGGTGAGTTTTTAAGAATATCTTCTCTAATATTTTTAGTTTCAATTTTATCTTTTCTTAATTTTAAAGTCGTTTCAGCTATTGACGTTAAAGGTTCAGTTTTGCTTGTATCTAACTCATTTAATTTTTCTATAAATTCAAATATTGAGTTAAGATCATTACTTAGTTTTTTTGCTTTTTCCTCTTCTATGGAGATTCTTGATAATTTTGAAATGTGCTTTACTGTTTTAAGATCTATAGTCATATGATAAGAATATTAAAAACTATCATTTAATCTAAAAAATACAATATGGTGACTTTGGATGAACTTAAAGACAAATTAGCAGATAAGGCTAGATTAATAGGATTAGATTTAGGATCAAAACGTATAGGTGTTGCAATTTGTGATGATGAGAGAAAAATTGCTACTCCATTTAAAACAATTGAGTATAGAAATATGGATTATTTGTTAAGTGAATTAAAAGTTATTATTAAAGAAAATGATATATTCGCGATTATAGTTGGAAATCCAATAAACATGGATGGTTCATTTGGAAAAAGTGCACAATCTATCAATGATAAATCCAAAATTATTGGTAGAGAGCTTAATGTAATGATTGCTATGTGGGATGAAAGGCTATCAACCTCAGGTGCTTTTAATATATCGAGTAATTTGGACATTAAATTTCCACATAGAAAAAAAAATATAGACGAAAAAGCAGCTGCATTTATACTTCAAGGAGCTATCGATTTCCTAAATAATTAACACTTGCACTTAATTCATATTGAAGCTATAGAGTTTGTTTTAATGGCCTCTTCAAAAAAAGCTATTAAAATTTCTCAAAAACACTTGTTAGGAATCCAAGACTTATCGATCAATGATATTAATGTGATATTAGAAGAATCAAAGACATTTATAACTCTTAACAAAAGTAAGAAAAAAAAAATTGATATCTTGAGAGGAAAGACCCAGATTAATTTATTTTTTGAACCCTCTACAAGAACACAAAGCTCTTTTGAATTAGCAGGTAAAAGACTAGGTGCAGATGTGATGTCAATGAATATCACAAATTCTGCAATTAAAAAAGGTGAAACACTTATAGATACAGCAATGACTCTTAATGCAATGCATCCTGATATAATTGTAATTAGACATCAAGATTCTGGTGCATGTAATTTATTATCACAAAAAGTAAATTGTGCTGTTTTAAATGCCGGAGATGGACGTAGAGAACACCCTACTCAAGCACTTTTAGATGCTTTGACTATAATAGACAGAAAGAAAAAAATTCAAGGTTTAAGAATTGCAATTTGTGGTGACATTCTTCATTCTAGGGTAGCTAGGTCTAATATATATTTACTTAACATGTTAGGTGCAGAGGTAAATATCGTAGCTCCTTCAAATTTGATGCCTAAAGATATAGATAAACTAGGAGTAAATAAATTTACTGATATGAAAAAAGGTGTAAAGGATTGTGATATAGTCATGATGCTTAGATTGCAAAATGAGAGAATGACAAGTTCATTTTTATCTTCCAATAGAGAATATTATGAATACTACGGACTAACACCAGATAAATTAAGTTTTGCTAAAGAGGATGCTTTAATAATGCATCCAGGACCTATGAATAGAGGAATAGAAATTGATACTAAATTAGCGGATGATATCAATAAAAGTGTAATCAAAGAACAAGTAGAACTCGGAGTTGCTGTTAGGATGGCATGTTTAAAACTTTTTTGTGAATAATGAAAAAAAAATACTTTTTAAATGCTCATATAATTGACCCTAAAAATTCTATTGATGAATTGGGCGGGTTAATAATTAATGAAAATGGCAAAATTGAAGCTGTTGGGAAAAAAGTAAATAAAAATAATATTCCCTCAAGAGAAAAGTTTATAGATTTATCAGGTAAACATATTTTTCCTGGCTTGGTGGATATGAGAGTATTTGTTGGAGAACCAGGCCTTGAATACAAAGAAAATTTTAGAACATTAAGTAACGCAGCATTATCTGGCGGTGTCACATCTGCTATTACAATGCCAAATACACAGCCAGTTATAGATAATGTTTCGATAGTAGACTTTCTAAAAAGAAGAGGAAGAGATAAAGCAAAAATTAATATTTATCCTACGGCTACTCTAACAAAAAACCTTGAAGGGAAAAATATGACTGAGTTTGGGCTTTTACAAGGTAAAGGCATTGTTGGTTTTACTGATGGTGTAAAAACAATCCAAAATTCTAGGCTAATGTCTCGAATAATGCGCTCGGCATATGATTTGGGTTCGTTAATAATCCAACACGCTGAAGATTATCATTTGGCAGAGAACGGGACTGTCAATGACGGAATAATCGCCACAAAGCTGGGCTTACAAGGTATAACAGACTTAGCGGAAAAAGTCATAATTGAAAGAGATTTATCCTTGTTGGAGGATTTTAATTGCAGATATCACATAGCGCAAATATCATCATCTAAATCAGTAGAGGTAATAAAGCATAAAAAAAATGATGTAGATTTTTCAACTGGTGTATCAATAAATAATCTTTCGCTAAATGAAAATGATATTGGAGATTTTAGGACTTTTTTAAAATTATCTCCTCCATTAAGAACTGAAGAAGACAGATTATCTTTAATAGAAGCAATTAATAAAAATTTAATAGATGTAATTGTCTCAGATCATAAACCAGAAGATGAAGAGTCCAAAAGACTAACCTTTACGCAGGCAGCAACTGGCGCAAGTGGAATAGAAACTTTATTACCGTTATCCTTAGAGCTATTTCATAATGGTTCTGTAAAACTTTATAGAATTATTGAATTACTAACTAGTAATCCTGCAAAAATTTTAAAGATAAATAAAGGAAATCTATCAATTGGAAATGATGCAGATTTTTGTATTGTAGATGTGAATAAACCTTGGATTGTAAAAAAGGAAAAGATGATTTCTAAATCTAAAAATACTTGTATAGAAAACAAAAAACTTCAAGGAAAGGTTTTGTGCACTTATATTAATGGAAATGAGTTATTTAATTTAAAATGAATTTCTTGAATGACTTCAATGAAATATTTGTAATTATAGCAATCTCGTATGCTTTTGGATCTATACCATTTGGGTATTTAATTACTAAATTTTTTTTAAAAAAAGATATTAGAAAAATCGGATCAGGTAATATTGGGGCAACCAATGTTTTAAGGACAGGAAATAGAATTATAGGATATTCAACTTTATTACTCGATGTTTTTAAAGCAATTTTACCGTTAATAATTATAAAAATTTATATGAATGAATACTTATTTGTAGCATCATTAAGTGTTTTTTTGGGGCATGTTTTTCCTATATGGTTAAAATTTAAAGGTGGAAAGGGTGTTGCAACATATGTAGGTATACTATGTTGTATAAATTTATATTTGGGTATTGGATTTGGTTTTTTTTGGATAATTACTTTGATTATTTTTAAATATTCTTCTCTTTCTTCATTGGTAGCTTCACTATCAATTCCATTTATTGATTATTTTATTTTAAAAAATGAATTAATTTCTTTTTATATAATTATGTTTGTATTAATATTTTACACACATCGAGAAAATATAAAAAGACTTGTAAATAAAGAAGAATCTAAAACTAAAATTTATTAATTTGACTATTCATATATATTTTGTGTAGGTTCTTTTTTAATGAATCTTGTAATTGTTGAAAGTCCAGCTAAAGCAAAAACTATTAACAAATATCTAGGAGATAAATATACTGTTTTAGCGAGCTATGGGCATATAAGAGACCTCCCATCCAAAAATGGATCTGTGGATCCAAAAGATAAATTTAAAATGATATGGGAGGTTGATAGTTTTTCAAAAAAATATCTTAAAGAAATAACCGATGTTGCAAAAAAATCTACTAAAATTATTTTAGCAACAGACCCTGACAGAGAGGGTGAAGCTATAGCGTGGCATGTAAAAGAATATCTTGATGAGAAAAAAGTCTTAAAAGATAAAAAAATTGAAAGAGTAGTATTCAATGAAATTACAAAAAAAGCTGTAACAAATGGTATAGAAAATCCGAGAAATATAGAGTCTAACCTTGTCGATGCTTATATGGCAAGAAGGGCTTTAGATTACTTAGTAGGTTTTAATATATCACCAATACTTTGGACAAAATTACCTGGTTCAAAATCTGCTGGACGTGTTCAATCAGTTGCTTTGAGATTATTAACTGAACGTGAACATGAAATTGAACAATTTATTCCAAAAGAATTTTGGACACTTCAGATTGATTTTAAAACAGTTGAGGGAGATATTTTAAACTCAAATGTCATTAAGATTAATAATAATAAAATTGATAAATTCTATTTTAAAAACAAGAACGAAATAAATAAAGCAATAGATGAAATAAAAACAAAAAAATATGAAATAACAGACATTGATTCCAAAATTTACACAAGAAACCCTGTGGGACCTTTTACAACATCAACATTACAACAAACAGCATCTAGCAAACTTGGTTTTGGGGCATCCAGAACTATGCAAATAGCCCAGAGATTGTATCAGGGTATTGATATAGATGGGGATACAGTGGGATTAATAACCTACATGAGAACAGATGGTACCAATATTTCAAAAGATGCTATTGGCGATTTTAGAGACTATATAAAAGAAAATTATGGTAATGATTACTTGCCTGTTACACCTAACAATTATTCTGGTAAAAAAGCAAAAAATGCTCAAGAGGCGCATGAGGCCATTAGGCCAACCGATATAAGTAGAACACCTGATAAAATGAAAAAGTTTTTAAGCACAGATCAAATTAAATTATATGAATTAATATGGTCTAGGGCTTTATCATCTCAAATGGAAGCAGCCAAATTTGATAGAAAAACAATAACAATTTCATCCCAAGATAAACTTAATGAATTTAGATGTTCTGGATCTACAATTAAATTTGATGGATATTTAAAGCTTACAAAAATTGATAATAACGAAGAGGAAAAAATTCTACCTAATGTTAAAAAAGGTTTGGTTGAGGCTTATAAATTTATTGATGAACAACATTTTACTCAGCCACCCCCAAGATATTCAGAGGCAAGCTTAGTTAAAAAACTTGAAGAACTTAGTATTGGTAGACCATCGACTTATGCCAGTATTATTTCTGTTATCTCAAACAGAGGTTATGCTGATATAATTAATAAAAGATTTTTTCCTACTGACAGAGGTAAATTATTATCTGCTTTTTTAGAAAAGTTGTTTTCAAAATATGTTGATTATGGTTTTACAGCTGGTTTAGAAGAGCAACTAGATGACATTACTTCAGGTAAAGAGGAGTGGATTAAGGTTCTTGACAATTTTTGGAGAGACTTCAATACTAATGTCTTAAATGTTAAGGAAAAAAGAACTAGAGAAGTACTTGATCTTCTTAATGAAAGTTTAGGCGCACTAATATTCGAGTCAGATGAAAATGGATCTATTAATAGAAAATGTAAACTGTGTGAAACAGGTGAATTAAGCTTAAAAAATAGCTTTAGAGGTGGTGCATTTATTGGATGTTCTAACTATCCAGAGTGTAAATTTACTAGACCTTTATCGAAATCAAAGGCAAATGAACAAATAGCCTTAGCAGAACCAAAGCTAATTGGGAAAAATAATAATGGAAAAGATATTTATCTTAAAAACGGTAGGTTTGGTCCTTATCTCCAATATGAGCAAATCGAAGAGGAAATCGAAAATAAAAAAAAAACAAAAAAGAGAAAGAAAAGTGAAGGTGACAATTTTAAAAATGTTTCAATTCCAAAAGGAATTGAAATAAATAATATTGATTTAGATAAAGCAATATTTTTATGTTCTCTTCCAAAAATATTAGGTCAACACCCTGAAAATGGTAAAGATATCACCATCAATTCCGGTAGATTTGGTCCATATTTAAAGTGCGAGAATAAATCCGCTAGGTTAGAAAATGTAGATGAACTTTTTACAATTGGATTAAATAGAGCTGTATCACTCATAGCAGAAGCCAAACCTGGAAGAATTTCATCATCTTTAATAAAGGATATAGGTGAACACCCTGAAGATAAAAAACCAGTGCGTGTAATGAAAGGTCAATATGGACCGTATATCAAATATAAATCATTGAATGCAACAATACCGGAAGAAAAAGATCCTACTGAATTAACTATGGAAGAGGCGTTAATTCTGATAGAAAAAAGAAAAGAGTACGACAAAAATAAAAAAAAAGGTAAAAAGTGAAAAAGCTTATATTAACAGTTATAATTTTTTTATCATTCCAAGCAAATGTTCATAGTGGTACAGATTGCTCTAATTTAAAAAAACTTTCTAAAGAGTATCTATCTTGTTTAACAAGCAAAGCAAAAGATAAAACTAATGTTGTTTTAGATACTTCTAACATCAAAGAAAAGAAAACAATTTCAGATTGGTTCAAAAAAAAAGATGAATTTTGAAGATAATATAAAAAAAAATAATATTAATCTTCCAACAGCAGCTGATCCTGTTGGCTCTTATGTGGCAAGTAAACAAGTCGGCAAACTACTTTATATTTCAGGTCAAATTTCTATTGATCAAGATGGAAAATTGATAAAAGGGAAAATTGGTAAAGATTTATCGACTGAGGACGGGTATAATGCTGCAGTTAGATGTGCATTAAGTATAGTTTCGCAAGCAAAAAAATATCTTGGGAATGACATTTCTAAAATTAAATCATGCATTAAACTTACTGGTTATGTAAATTCAACAGATAATTTTACAGAGCAACCTAAAGTAATAAATGGCGCATCTGATACAATAGTAAAAATTTTTGGTGATATAGGAATTCATACTAGAGCAGCTGTAAGCACAAATAGTTTACCTTTAGGGGTTGCAGTTGAGGTCGATGCTATTTTTGAAATAAGTTAATTTATCTTCCAACACCAAAATATTTAATATTTTGTTTTCTCATTTTTTCTGGTGAATAAATATTACGCATGTCATAAACAATAAAATTTCTTTTTTTAACAATTCTTTTTAAATCTATTAGCTTAAATTCATTCCATTCAGTATGAATAATAATTAAATCTGAATTAACACAAGCTTCTTTGATATTTGGTTTATAATTAACATTTTTAAATTTATCAAATTCACTTTTTTTACCTGTGGGATCATAATAACGTATTTTAGCGCCTCTCTTATTAAGATATGGTATCATCTTCAAGCTTGAAGACTCCCGCATGTCATCTGTGTTAGCTTTAAATGTAACACCTAAAAAAGTAATTTTTTTATTTTTAATTTTTTTATTTAAAATACTATTAATTCTTTTTAGTAATAGATCAGATCTTTTATTGTTTGATTTAATAACTGTTTCAATTACAGATAAGTTAGTTTTAGATGCTTTTGAAGTATAAACTAAAGCTCTAGTGTCTTTAGGAAAGCATGAACCACCATAAGCAGGCCCAGCTCTTAAAAATCTACTCCCTATTCTTTTATCCGAACCAATTCCTATAGAAACATCCTCAATATTTATGTCCAATTTTTCACTCAAATTAGCCAATTCATTTATAAATGTTATTTTTGTCGCTAAAAATGCATTAGATGCATATTTAATTAATTCAGCAGCTCTACGTGAAGTATTCAAGTATTTAGCGCCCTTAGATATTAAAGGACTATAAAGATTTTTTAAAATTCTATTAGACCTTTTATCAGATGTACCAATCAAAACACGGTCAGGATATATGAAGTCCCTTATAGCTTCGCCCTCTCTTAGGAATTCGGGATTAGAGACTACACTGAAAAGATTTTTTTTTATTTTTTTAGATATAATTTTTTCCAACTTATCACCTGTCATAACAGGAACTGTTGACTTATTAATTATAATTTTAAAAGATTTTATATTCTTGCTTATTATATTTGCAACAGAATAAACTTGGGATAAATCTGCCTCATATTTATTTTTTTTTGTAGGAGTACCTACGCAAATAAATATTATATCGGATTTTTGTATTGAAGTAGACAAATCTGTAGAGAATTTTAATCTACCCGATTTTGAATTTTTTCTAACAAGTTCTTCTAAACCTGGTTCATAAATAGGAATAATAGATTTTTGAAGACTGTTAATTTTTGATAAATCTTTATCTACACAAATAACATCATTTCCCAAATCAGCAAAACATACACCGCTAACAAGGCCAACATAACCAGTTCCTATCATACATAATTTCATAACTTTGATATTTCTAGTCCTGACTTAATATATCCATCCATACTTCCACAATCCAAATATTTGCCCTTAAAGATATGACCAATAAATACTTCATTTAAAAAAATAAGTTTTCTAAGAGTATCAGTGATATGAATTTCGCCACCTTGACCTTTTTTTTGTTTTCTCAACAAGCTAAATACCTTTTTTGGAAGTATATATCTACCAATGACAGCATTATTTGATGGTGCATCTTTTTTATTTGGTTTTTCTACCACGTCATCAATAATAAAGTTATTATTATCTATTTTTTTTTTAATTTTATATATGCCCCATCTAGAAACAGTGTCTTTTTTAACTTTCATACTTGCCATAACTGATGAATTAAACTTCTTATGTATCTTAATCATTTCTTTGGAGCAATTTTTCTTCATAATTAAATCATCAGGTAATAACATTAAAAAATATTTGTCTTTTATATATTTGGAAGTTTTTAATACAGCATCTCCAGTTCCTTTAGGATAATTCTGATAAACAAACTTAATTTTTTTTTTGTATTTAAGAATTTTTTTATATATTTCTTCTATTCTTTTATCCTTCTTCTTTTTTATAATTTTTTTGTAATATTTATCGTTAAAAAAATATTTTTTAATTACTTCTTTTTTTTTTGAGATAATAAAAATTATTTCTTTTATGCCAGCATCATCGCATTCATCGAGAATATATTCAATTCCAGGTCTGCCATTAATCGGTAGTAATTCTTTTGCAAAAACGCTTGATAAAGGCAATAATCTTGTACCAAGACCTGCAAGAGGTATTATAGCTTGTCTAATCATTAAATTTATAAGAATATCAACTATCATAAATGATAATTTTTAAAAGCATTAATAATTTAAAAAAAAAGGTAAATTTTAGTAAAAATATTGGATTTGTTCCAACAATGGGTGCTATCCATGAGGGACATTTGTCTTTAATTAATCAGTCAAAAAAAAAATGTGATAAAACTGTTGTAAGTATTTTTATCAATCCAAAACAATTTAATAATAAATTAGATTTTAAAAATTATCCAAGAAATTTAAATAAAGACATCAAATTATTAAAAAAGAATAAAGTCGATTATTTACTTCTACCTAAATACGATGAATTATTTCGTGTAAATTTAAGAAAAAAAATAAGACTTAAAAATAAAGATAGAATTTTATGTGCCAAATATAGACCGGGCCATTTCGAAGGCGTATTACATGTTATTAATCAATATTTAAACCTTATTCAGCCAAAATTTATATTTTTAGGAGAAAAGGACTATCAGCAATATCATTTGATATCAAATTTTATAAAAGATAAATTTATCACCAGGGCATATTTATGTAAAACAATAAGACAAAACAATTTGTATGCTTTATCGTCAAGAAATAAATTATTAAAAAATAAAGATTTACATATACTAAAATCTGTAACAATGATTATTAAAAAATTTTATTTTTCTCTTAAAAAAGAAAAGAAAAATGTTAAAAATTTAGGTCATACTAAAATGCTACTGGAAAAAACTGGTATAAATTTGGAATATTTAGAAATAAGAAATAAAATTAATTTTTCAAAAAAAATAAGTAAAGGAAATTTTAAAATATTTATAGCTTATTATTTTAAAAATATAAGATTTATAGATAATTTTTAAACTAAAGCAAAAAATAAGCTCCAATTCCTAAGAATGAAAGAAACCC
>CACFYR010000021.1 GCA_902570505.1 uncultured Pelagibacteraceae bacterium
CCCGTGGCAAACCACTTTGGTAGCTAGACATGAAGATAGACCAAGAGCGAAATTTTTTATTGAGAATCTTATAGATGATTTTGTTCAGTTATCAGGTGACAGATATTTTGGAGAAGATAAATCCTTGATAGGAGGATTTGGAAAATTTGATAATCAATCTGTTTTAGTACTTGGTCAAGAAAAAGGAGAAGATCTCGATAGTAGAATTGAGAGAAATTTTGGAATGATGAGACCAGAGGGATATAGAAAAGGAGTAAGATTATTGTCTCTTGCAGAGAAATTTAAAATACCTGTTATAACATTTATTGATACGCCCGGTGCTTATCCGGGTGTTGGAGCTGAAGAGAGAGGCCAGGCTGAAGCAATTGCTAAGTCAATTGAACATTGTATGAATTTAGAGGTGCCTAACATTTCAATAATTATTGGTGAAGGAGGATCTGGAGGTGCTATCGCATTAGCGTCATCAAATAAAGTAATAATGTTGGAACATGCAATATATTCTGTGATATCTCCAGAAGGTTGTGCCGCAATACTTTGGAGAGATCCCACCAAAACTTTGGAGGCATCAAAAGCTATGAAATTGACATCAAAAGATCTATTGGATTTAAAAATTATTGATGAAATAATAGATGAACCTATTGGGGGAGCACATCGAAACAAGCATGAAATACTTAAGAATGTAAAAATTAGTTTAAAAAAAAATTTAGACTTCTTCAAAACAATGTCGACAGTCGAAATATTAGATCATAGAAAAAATAAATTTTTGTCAATTGGAAGAGATAAAGGTTTTGAAATAGACAGAGAAAATCCTTTGGGAACAATTAAAAATAATAATCTTGAAATTAAAAAGTTGTTAAAAAAAAATAAAAATATCATAATTGGTGTCTCAGTAGTTCTAGCTTTAGCTTTATATTTTATATTTCTATAATGAGCCGCAACAATGCTTATATTTTTTTTTTGACCCACAAAAGCATAATTCATTCCTACCAATTTTTTTTCCAACAAGCCTAGGATCTATTTTTTTTTTCAATTTTTCGTTATCGTTTTTCTTCTCAACTCTTTGGACACTTAAATTTAATAAAATCATTATTAAATCATTTTTTAACTTGTTTAATAAATTTTCAAAAAGCAAAAATGCTTCTTTTTTGTATTCTATTAGTGGATCCCTATTGCCATATGATCTAAGTCCTATTACCTGTCTGAGTTGTTCAAGGTATTGTATGTGACCTTTCCAGTTTTGGTCAATTATTTGTAAAAATATTCTTTTTTCTAACTCAGTATTTTGCACTTCTCCTAGATATTTTATTCTTTCTAATTTATTATTATTAAACTTATATTTTATTGAACTTTTAAAATCATCATTACTCATTTTAATAATATCATTTAACTCATCTTCGCTGAATGATTTGGCGAATATTTGTTTAAAAGTATTTAAAAAATTACTACCTTTCGGGTCTGATTTATATTTATCTTTGCTAGGTAATAAGTTTATTAGTATTTCCTCAAGGAAATCTTCTACATAATTGTTTGTCTTGTTATTTAAAATATTATTCCTTTGTGTAAATATAACTTGTCTTTGGTCATTTAGTACATTATCAAATTTAAGAAGAGTTTTTCTTATGTCAAAGTTTCTGGCTTCAACTTTTTGTTGTGCTCGCTCTAATGCTTTGTTAATCCATGGATGATCTATGCTTTCTCCATCTTTCAACCCAAGCTTTTTTAAAATTCCATCAAGAGAGTCTGATCCAAATATTCGCATAAGATCATCTTCCAAACTTACAAAAAAAATAGAGGAGCCCTCATCTCCTTGTCGACCCGATCTTCCTCTTGCTTGATTATCCACCCTTCTGCTCTCTAATCTCTCTGTTCCAATTACAAATAAACCACCTAATTCTTTAATTATTTGTTTTTCTTTTTCGAATTCATTTTTTCCACCGAGTTTAATATCAACACCTCTACCTGATATACTTGTGGTTATAATCACCGAGCCTTTTTTTCCTGCATTAGCAATAATTTCAGCTTCTCTTTCATGATTTTTTGCGTTTAAAACTAGATGTTTGATAGCTTTCTTATCTAGCAACTCAGAGTAATGTTCAGATTTATTTATACTAGAAGTGAAAACTAAAACTGGTTGGCCTGTTTTATGAGTTTCATCAATTTTATTTATTATAGATTGATCTTTTTCTTTTTGTGTACGAAAAATTAAATCATTATAATCAAGCCGTATCATTTTTTTGTTAGTCGGTATTGATACAACAGGCAATTTATATATTTCAAAAAATTCTTCTGCTTCGGTTTGAGCGGTTCCTGTACAGCCACATATTTTATCATAAAGCTTAAAGTAGTTTTGGTAAGTGATAGAGGCTAGCGTTTGATTCTCAGCTTGTATTTCTAAATTTTCTTTTGCCTCAAGACTTTGATGAAGTCCATCCCCATACCTTCGTCCTGGGAGTTGTCTACCAGTTTGTTCATCTATAATTATTATTTGATTATCTTTAACGATATAATCTCTACCGTTTTGAAATAAATAATTTGCTCTAAGAGCTTGATTTACAAAATGTACTAAAGAAATGTTCTCTGGATCATAAAAATTGTTATTTTTTAATATACCGGCGTTTGAAAATATTCTTTCCACATTGTCAATTCCAGAATTTGTTAATAATATGTTCTTATCTTTTTCATCAATTTCAAAATCATTTTTTTTTAAAGATTTTATAAGCTTGTTTATTGCGACGTACTGATTAGTTTTATCTTCAGATTGACCGCTAATCACTAAAGGTGTTCTGGCCTCGTCTATTAAACAGGAGTCTATTTCATCGACTATTGCATAATTATGACCTCTTTGAACCATTGACTGCAAATCGTATTTCATATTGTCTCTTAAGTAATCAAATCCTAATTCACTATTAGTTGCATAGGTAATATCACAATTATAATTTTTCTTTCTTTCTTCGTCTGATTGTCCAGCATTAATAAAACCACAAGTCAGACCTAGAAAATTATAAATTACCCCCATATTCTCACAGTCTCTTTTTGCCAGATAATCATTAACTGTAACAACATGCACACCTTTTCCTTGCAATGCATTTAAATAAGCTGCTAAAGCGATTGTTAAAGTTTTACCTTCACCAGTTTTCATTTCTGCAATTTTTCCGTTACATAGAACATGTCCACCAATTAACTGAACATCAAAATGTCTTTCTCTATTACATCTTTTCGAGGCCTCTCTAACCATTGCGAAGCCAAGAGGTAAGATATTCTCAAGATTTTCGCCCCTTAAAATTTTCTCTATGAATAATTTTGTATTTTTTGGAAATTCACTATCTTCAAAATTAGATACTATATTTTCTAATTCATTAATTTTAGAAACTACTTTTTGAATTTTGTCCAATTCTCTTTGATTACCTGATTTAATAAGTTTTGAGATAAAGTTTAACGGATTAATCATTTTTTTTGTTTTGTATAATTTGTTGCAATAATTTATATAGTCATTAAATATAGATTTTAAACACAATGGTTATAAACATAAATAATTTTTTTAATTTTCAAAATAAAAACTCTAAAATAGGGGATTTTCAAGATTTAGAGCATTTAGATGGTGTTTCAGTCTCAACAATATCTGCAGGTTTATATAATCTTAAAAGAGATGATCTTGTGATGTTTTATTTTAGGGATGGAGCTAATCATGCAAGTGTTTTTACTCAGTCAAAAATAATTTCAGAAAATATCAAATGGAACTTAAATATAAAGTCAAAAAAAATTAAAGCCCTACTTATTAATACAAGAAATGCAAATTCGTTTACTGGAAGAGATGGATACAGAGGATTAAAAACTATAGCTGATAAACTGAGTGCTGAGCTGACATTAAAACAATTATCTGACGAGGAGAAACCAGCAAAAGTAAAAAATAACGAAATTTTGTTTGCTTGTACTGGCACAATAGGTGAAACATTTCCCACTGAAAAAATTGTTTTGAACATAACTAAATTAGTAGAAAATATAAAATACACACAAAATAAATATGTTTGGATCAAAGCAGCCATGGGCATTTTAACTACAGATCTAAAGCCTAAAATGACAATGGAGGAATGTAAAATAGGTAACACAATCGTAAAAATTTTTGGTATAGCAAAAGGATCAGGAATGATACAGCCAAATTTAGCTACCACTCTAGGGTTTGTTTTTACAGATGCAAAATTATCTTCGGGCATATTAAAAAAACTATTAAAAAAAAATATTTATAATACTTTCAATGCTATTACGTGTGATAGTGATACAAGTACTAATGATATGGTATCTATTTTTTCAACTTCAAAGGCAAACAATTCTGAAATTAAAAATATCAATGACCCTAAACTTTCAGAATTTCAACTGAAATTAAATTCAGTTTTACTCAATCTAGCTAAGAGAGTTGTTGCTGATGGAGAAGGGGCCTCAAAATTTATAACTGTAAAAGTCTCAAATTGCAGAAAAGATGATGATGCAAAAAAAATAGCTTTTTCAATCGCTAATTCTCCACTTGTTAAAACAGCTATTGCAGGTGAGGATCCAAATTGGGGAAGAATTATAATGGCTATTGGTAAAGCAAATGTTAAAATGAATGTTAAATTATTAAATCTTGACATAGGAAGTCATAAAGTAATTGAAAAGGGAGAAATATTCAAAAATTTTAATGAAAATAACGTTAAAGAATATATGAAAGACGACAAAATAGATATTTTAGTTGACTTAAATGCAGGTAATAAAAATTTTACTGCTTATACTATGGACTTGACAAAAAAATACATAGACATTAACTCAGATTACAGATCTTAAAAAAAGTTTAAAAATAATGATAAAATACAGCATAAAATGCGATGATTGTAAATTTATTTTTGATAGCTGGTTTGCATCTTCAGAAGAATTTGAAAGAATCAAGAAGTCAAAACTACTAATTTGTAGTTTTTGTAACTCAGTAAATGTGAACAAATCATTGATGACTCCTAACCTAAATAAAACAAAAAAGAAGCAAGACATCATTAATGAAGAGAAAATAAAAAAATTTAAAGAAATTAAAAAAAACTTAAAAAATTATCAAAAATTTATTGAGAAAAATTATAATTATGTAGGTAATAATTTTGCATATGAAGCTAGAAATATTCATTACAATAAAGATAATAAGAATGTTAGAAATGGAATATTTGGTAAAGCAACAAAAAAAGAAATTAAAGAGCTTAAAGACGAAGGTATAGATACAGAGACTATTCCATGGATAAACAATAAGGAAAATTAGTTTTTATAAAATTCAGCTATATAATTTACAGACTTATCATCGCTTAATTTAAATTTATTTTGAATTGGATTAAATTTTACTCCATCGATTTTATTTAAGTGTAAGGAATTTTTCTTCCCTAAATCAATAAGTTTATCAGGTTCGACGAATTGATTCCAGTCATGAGTACCAATTGGCAACCATCTTAATATATATTCGGCTCCCACTATTGCCATAATGTAAGATTTTAGTGTTTTGTTAATTGTTGCAATGAACATAATCCCATTTTTTTTTAGTAATTTTGTAGTTTGTGATATAAACAGTTCAATATCATTAACGTGTTCAACTACCTCCATATTAAGTATTACATCAAATTTTTTGTTTGTCTTAAATTTTTCAGGCGAGGTATGAAAATATTTTATTTTTAGTTTTGTTTTTAACAATCTAGCTTTAGCTATATTTATATTCTTATCAGAGGGATCTATTGCAGTTACATTTGCCCCTAACCTTGATATAGGCTCGCTAAGCAATCCGCCCCCACAGCCAATATCTAAAATGTTAAGTTTTTTGAGTGGTTTATTAGTGTCCTTTACTCCAAATTTTTTTGTTATGCTGTCCCTAATATATTTAATTCTTATAGGATTAAATTTGTGCAATGGCTTAAATTTACCATCTGGTTTCCACCATTCTTCTGCAATTTTTGAGAATTTTTCTATTTCGGTGTTTTTAATTGTTGTTCTTTTCATTGACAACTGACATTATAATTTAGATATATTTTATCAATATTTAAATTTAAATTAAATTTAATCAATGAAAATTGTCGTTTTAAAATTTGGTGGAACATCTGTAGGTACTATAGAAAGAATTAAAAAAGTATGTAAAATAATATTAAGTTTTAAAAAAAAAAGATACAAAGTGATTGTTGTCACATCTGCCATGAGCGGTATGACTAACAACTTAATAAAAAAAAGTTTAGAAATATCAAAAAACTTTGAACCCTCAGAATATGATGTGTTAGTTTCTTCGGGTGAGCAAATTTCATGTGCATTAATTTCTGGTCAACTTAATAGCATGGGTCATAAATCGAGGTCATTTCTTGGTTGGCAAATACCCATTATTACAGACAACAATTATAAGAACGCCAAAATAAACTTTGTAAATGTTCGTAAAATAAAAAAAATATTATCTAATGGAATAATACCAGTGGTTGCAGGTTTTCAAGGAATAACTGAAAATGACAAAGTGACTACCTTAGGAAGAGGGGCATCAGATTATACTGCAATTACATTAGCAAAATATTTTCTTGCGGAAAAATGTATTATTTTTACCGATGTTGATGGAGTGATGACAACCGATCCAAGAAACTACAACAAAGCAAAAAAAATTAGAACAATTTCTTACGAAGAAATGTTGGAGATGTCGTCTCTTGGGTCTAAGGTTATGCAGTCAAACTCTGTTCAAGAAGCAAGACTAAATAGAACTGATGTTTTAGTAAAATCATCATTTAAAAAAGGTGAAGGAACTCTAATTACAAAAAGAAAAAAAATTAAAAATTACAAAATTATTACTGGTATTTCTTCAACAAAAAACGACTCAAAAATTACTATGTTGGGAGTTAAAGATAAGCCTGGTGTAGCTGCAGCGATTTTTAAACCTTTATCAAAAAATAATATAAATGTTGATATGGTTGTCCAAAACATTTCTGCAGATAAAAAAGAAACTGATATAACATTTACGATTAAAAATGAAAATACTTTAAAGACAATAAATCTATTAAAAAATAGTAATAAATTTAAATATGATAAAATTTTAATTGATAAAAATGTTTCAAAATTATCAATAATTGGAGTTGGCATGATTACTACTCCTGGTGTAACATATAGAATGTTTCAAGCTTTAAGTAAAAAAAAAATAAATATACTTGTTATTTCAACTTCTGAAATTAAAATTTCTGTTCTCATTAAGAAATCAAATTTAAAAAGAGGCATTCAAGCACTCCACAAAGAATTTAATTTATAAAACTAAAATGAGTATTAGACCTTTTAGAGATATTAACAGAAACAAAACTAAAGAAATTAATGTTGGAAATGTATTGATCGGTAGCAACAATCCAATTTCTGTTCAATCTATGACTAACACTTTAACAACAGATGTAAAAGCAACTATTAAACAAATTGATCAAATTATTGAAAAAGGTGGAGATCTTGTTAGAGTTTCTGTCCCAGACAAAGAAAGTAGCAATGCGTTAAAAGAAATAACAAAACATTCTTCTATACCTATTATTGCTGATGTGCATTATCATTATAAAAGAGCATTAGAAGCTGCCGATAACGGAGCAAAATGCTTAAGAATAAACCCTGGCAATATAGGAGATAAAAATAAGATTCGGGAAATAATTAAAGCAGCAAAAAATAATGATTGTGCGATCAGAGTTGGTGTTAATGCTGGATCATTAGAAAAAGATTTATTGGAAAAATATAAAGAACCATGTCCAGAGGCTCTAGTTGATAGTGCTTTAAGAAATATTAAAATTCTCGAGGATGAGGAATTTTTTAACTTAAAAGTAAGTGTCAAATCATCAGATGTATTTCTTTCAGTAAATGCATATCGGCAATTATCAAAAAAAACAAATTACCCTTTGCATTTAGGTATCACCGAGTCAGGCAGCTTTATTCCAGGTAGTATTAAATCTTCAATAGGACTTGGGATTCTTTTAATGGAGGGAATTGGTGATACTATTAGAATATCTTTATCTGATGAACCCTTCAAAGAAATTGAAATTGGAAACGAGATTTTAAAATCTTTAAATTTAAGAAATAGAGGAGTGAAAATTATTTCGTGTCCATCTTGCGCCAGACAAGGATTTGAGGTCATTAATACTGTAAAAATTCTCGAAAACAAATTATCGCATATTAAAACACCAATAACATTATCTATAATTGGTTGCGTTGTAAATGGACCTGGTGAAGCTTCTCAAACAGATATTGGATTAACCGGAGGAGGCAAAGACAGCAGCATGCTATACTTAAATGGAATTCAACACAATAAAATCTCTAATAAAAATATTATATCAAAAATTGTAGAATTAGTTGAAAAAAAAGCTGCAGAATTAGAAAATCAATCATGATACCGCTAAGTAAAGTTGAGGAGTTAATTCTAAAACATGCAAGTTTAGAAAAAGAATTGTCATCTAATACAGTTGAGAAAAATAAATTTGCGCGAAAATCAAAAGAGTATGCTGATCTTAATGAGATTATAGAAATAGCAAATCTATATAAAAATTTTGAAAAGAATAAAAAGGACCTAGAAAATATAATTAATGAAAGCAAAAGTGAAGACGAAATAAAGGAGTTAGCTAAAACAGAGCTAAATAATTTAATTAGTGAAAACAAAAATCACGAAAAAAAACTCAAAATTTATTTATTACCAAAGGATGAAGCAGATAGCAAAAACGCAATAATCGAAATTAGAGCAGGCACTGGGGGTTTAGAGGCAAGTTTATTCGCTGGAGATTTATATAAAATGTATGAAAAAATTTGTAATAAGAAAAAATGGTCTATTGATCTAATAAGCATTTCTAAAAGTGAAGCAGGTGGACTTAAAGAAGTAATTTCTTTAATAAAGGGGAAAAATATTTACTCATCTTTAAAATATGAGAGCGGTGTTCATAGAGTTCAAAGAGTTCCAGATACGGAGACACAAGGTAGAGTGCACACTTCCGCAGCAACTGTTGCAGTATTACCTGAAGCTGAGGACGTCGATGTAAAAATAGATGAAAAAGATCTTAGAATTGATGTTTTTAGAAGTAGTGGACCAGGAGGACAAAGTGTAAATACAACAGATAGTGCTGTTAGAATTACACATTTACCTACTGGTATAGTCGTAAGTCAACAAGACGAAAAATCACAGATAAGAAATAAAGAAAAAGGACTCAAAATTTTGAGATCAAGAATATATGAGTATGAAAGAAAAAAAATGGACGATGAAAGATCCAAATATAGAAAAAGCAAGATTGGAACCGGCGACAGGTCTGAAAGAATAAGGACCTATAATTATCCACAAGGAAGAATTACTGATCATAGAATTAATTTAACATTTCATAAATTAGAAGAATTTATGGAAGGAGAGATTTTTGATGAGCTGATAGAAAATCTTGTCCTAAGATCCCAAGAGGAAGAAATTAATCAACTTGTGTAAATGAAATATATTGAAATTCTTAAACAAGCACAGAAAGATTTAACAATAAAATCTATTTTAAATCCAGCATTAGATGCTGAGTTAATTCTTTCAAATATCCTAAAAATTAAACGAGAAAATCTAATATTAAATTTGCAAAAAAAAATCGATAGTAATCACTTAAGATTATTTAATTTATTTATTGAGCAAAGAAAAAAAAACATACCAGTTGCATATATTCTGAAATATAAGCACTTTTGGAAAAGCAAATTTTACGTAAACAAGTCCGTTTTAATTCCTAGACCAGCGACAGAATTAATTGTAGAAAAAGTGTTAGAAAAAGTACCAAAAGATCAAAGTTTTAAATTTTTAGATATTGGAACAGGATCTGGATGTATCTTAATATCTATCCTATTGGAAAGACCTAAAAGTACAGGCATAGGTATTGATATATCTTCATCTGCAATTAAAGTAGCTAAATTTAATGCAAAAATGCAACAATTGAAAAATAGGATCAAATTTATAAATTCTGATGTTGACAAATTTTTTGCATATAAATATGATATTATAGTATCAAATCCACCTTATATAAATAAATTCAATTTAAAAAATTTACAAAAGGATGTGAAGGATTATGAGCCTAAGATTGCTCTTGACGGTGGATTAAATGGTATTTCAATGATAAAAAAAGTGATAGAAAAAAGCTCAATTCTTATAAAAAAAAATGGTAACTTAGTTCTTGAAATAGATAACCAAATCTTAAGGGAAAGTATAAAATTACTCAAAGAATATAAGTTTTATATAAATGATATTTCAAAAGACTTAATGAATAATTATAGATGCATTTTTAGTACTAAATATTAGCCACATGAGGAACTTTAAAAATAACTTTAAAAAAAACAGATTTAGAAATAACTCGGATAGAGTTTTTAAACGTAATGGAAATAATAAACCATTTCAATCAAGCTATAATGAAATAATAGACAACAAAAGAAAAAAAATTAATAAAAACTTTAATCCTATAAAACTTATTGAAAAATATACTGAATTAGCTAAAGAAGCATTATCGAACGGAGACAAAATTTTATCAGAAAATTATCTCCAACATGCTGATCATTTTATAAGAATTAGCGATAAAGAAAACTCAAATAAATCAAATAGCGAAATTCTCCCATCTCAATCAAATTTAACAAAGGCAAAAGAAGAAACTGAAAATAAGGAAATAGATATAAATTAAATTTTTAACTTTTGTAAATCAAATCTGACTTAAGTATTTCTATCTTTATTTTTTCAACTTCGAATTTTTTTCTTTCTTCTCCTAAAAGTGTTTTTCCAGATGGTAATTTTAATGTCTGTGAATTAATTTTTTTACCATTTTCAATTACTTCATAATGAAGATGAGGACCAGTAGACATCCCAGTTGATCCAACATACCCAATAATTTGTCCTTGTTTTACTCTTACGCCTTTTTTTATACCTCTGCCAAATTTAGATAGATGAGCGTAAACTGTTGTGTATGTTGAGTTATGTTTAATTTTAACACAATTACCTCCTCCTCCGCACCATGAAGATTTAATTACTTTTCCGTCACCTGATGCCATGATAGGCGTTCCCATTGGAGCAGCAAAGTCTGTACCTTTGTGCATTTTGTTAAAACCTAGAATAGGATGCTTTCTCATTCCAAAACTTGAAGATAGCCTTGCACCATTTATTGGAGTTTTCATTAAAGTTTTCTTTACGCTTTGTCCACGTTCATCGAAGTAATCAGTTAAATCTTTAGATTTAAACTTATACAAAGGATATTCTTGTCCTTGAAGGTTCAACTTAGCAAAGATTATTTCTCCATTTTTTATCAATTTATTTTTACTATCAACATATTGTTCATAAACAATTTGAAAACTATCATTTTTCCAAATATCTCT
>CACFYR010000022.1 GCA_902570505.1 uncultured Pelagibacteraceae bacterium
TTTTCAATAATATTTTTAAAAAGATAACTGCCAAAAATATATAAAACAGTGCATCCAATACTTAAACTAAATATGACAATAACTGTACCTATCCATTTTCCGAAAATAAAACCACCTATTAGTAAAATTGGTGAACCAAAACCTAAAAGCAACACCCAAATGACTGTAAATAAAAAAAACCCCAAAGATAAAAAGATTAAATTATTATCTTTAATATTATTAAGAATGTCAGTATTAGATTTTATTATTTCATAGCTACTAAAATCTTTGATTGAGAAATTGCTAAATAATACCCACAAAAATACAGATAATATAATAATATATGCAGTTCCAAGTAAAATTTTGATTTTTTTTATATTATCCATCTTAATAATTTATAAAAAATAACTGTACTTATATAGTTTTATTTTCTATAAGATCGGATTTAAAATAAGTACTATGAAAAGAACCTGGCAACCTTCGAAAGTCAAAAGAGCCCGTAAGCATGGATTTCGCTCTAGAATGTCAACTAAAAAAAGACAGAAAGTTTTGAAAAATAGAAGAAAAAAAAATAGGAAAAAACTATCTGTTTAATGAAAACTAAAATTGTTAGTCTTTCTAAAAATGAGGATTTTAAAAGTTTACTAAACGGAAAAAAAATTTCTAATAAATATATAACTATTTTTTTTAAAACGATAAGATCAAAAAACAATAATTATTTAAACATAAGTTTTGTAACCAAAAAAAAACTAGGCAACTCTGTTTTAAGAAATAAAATCAAAAGAAGATTGAGAAATATTATGTATGATGCATTAAAAAAATGCGATATTAATTTAAAATATTCTTATTTATTTATTGCAAAAAAGAATGTATTTGATGACGAGTATAAATTAATCAAAAATAATATTTTTAAAGATATTGAAAAAATCATATGAACAAAATTTTTAATTTTCCAGTAATTTTTTTAATAAATGCTTATAAGATATTTTTGAGTCCTTTTTTTTCTAACTCATGTAAATTTTATCCAACGTGTAGTTCTTATGCACTAGATTGCTTTAAAGAATTTAATTTTTTCACAGCTACTCTTAAATCCATAATAAGAATTATTAAATGTAATCCTTGGTTTAAAACTGGTGGCCATGACCCTGTAAAAAAAGGAGATGAGTAATGGATTTAAAAAATATTATAGCTGCAATAGCTTTATCAGCCGCAGTAATTGTTCTGTATGGTTTATTTTTTGCTCCATCTCCTGAACAACTTTCAAAATCAAATAAAATTCAACAAAATGAGATTGTAGAGAATAATGATATTCCAAGTTTAGAAGACAAAGTAGAAGTTAAAAAAATTTCAAGACAAGAAGCTTTGGGTTCAAATCAGAGAATAACTTTTGAAAACGAATTTGTAAAAGGTTCAATATCTTTAGATGGAGGGATTATTGATGATTTAGAATTAAAGACATATAATAAAATTTTAGATAGCAAAAATAAAATTAAATTGCTAAATCCTGCGTCTACAAATGAAGGATATACTTTTAATACCGGTTGGGCTACAAAGTCTGATGTAAGAACTCCTAAATCTGATACTCAGTGGAAAGTTGATGGATCAAGAAGTTTAACTCCGAATAATCCAGTCAAATTATTTTATGTAAATGATGAAAATATAAGATTCGAGAGAGAAATATCAATTGATAATAAATACTTATTTAGTGTTAAGCAAACTGTAATTAATAAATCAGATAATAGTTTTAAATTGTACCCCTACGCAACAATAAATAGAAACAACCTACCAAGTGATTTAACTGATTTTTATATTTTACACGAGGGATATACATTAATTTCAGGAGATAGTTTAGAAGAAGTTGATTATGACGATGTTGAAGAAAAAAAATTTTCAACCGAGGGAACTACTGGGGTACTTATTCAAGGTGATAAATATTGGATGACATCTATAATACCTGAACAAGGTAGAAAATTTAGATTTGATCTGAAGTATAATGATAAATACATGGCAAGTTATATCGATCTAAAAGGCTACGAAGTTAGACCAAATACTGTTGTTGAACATAATGTAAAATCTCTCATAGGGGCAAAAGAAATAGATCAAATAAACAAATATAAAGATGATTTAAAAATTGAGAAATTAGATTTAATAGTTAATTATGGAGTGCTTTATTTCATAATTGTACCAATGCATAAAATACTTAGTTATTTCTTCAATTTTACTGGAAACTATGGGTACGCAATAATACTTCTAACGATATTGGTAAGAATAGTATTTTTCCCTCTTAATCAATATTCTATGAAATCTATGGGTAAAATGAAAAGCTTGGGTCCAGAGATTGAAAATCTGAAAACGAGATTTAAAGATGACAAACAGCAACTTCAAAAAGAGATGATGAAACTTTATAAAGTTAATGGTGTGAATCCTGCAAGTTCATGTTTTCCTATTCTTATACAAATACCAATTTTTTTTAGTTTATATAAACTTTTACTATTAGATCTTGCTATGAGACATTCACCTTTTATATGGGTATGGAAAGACCTTTCTGCCAAAGATCCTTTAACAATATTTAATCTTTTTGGATTGCTGCCCTACAGTGTTCCAAGTTTTTTAGAAATTGGTCTTCTTCCAGTTCTTATGGGAAGTAGCATGTGGCTTCAAATGAAACTGTCTCCACAACCATCTGGCTCGGATGATATGCAAAAAATGCAAAAGAAAATTTTTATGTTTATGCCTCTTTTCTTGACTGTTATTCTAGCTCCGTTCGCTGCAGGTCTTATTTTATATTGGGTCTGTACCAACTGTCTCACAATAATTCAACAATACGTTATCAACAGATCCATTAAAGTTAAGAGCTAGCTCAATGATTATTAACTCAGAAGAATTAAAACGAATTCTTCCAAATGACGGTCCCAATATTAAAGAAGTCTCAAAGTATATAGAAAAGTATAAAGATGAAATTATTACCATAAAATATGGTGGTAATATTTTCATTAGTAGGAAAATATTTAATGATTTCATTAGTGACCTATCAATATTACAAAAACTAGGCTTATCTGTTGTAGTTGTACATGGTGGTGGGCCAAGAATAAAAAGAGAACTAGATAAATCAGGTATAACTTCTAAATTTGTAAGAGGTTTAAGAGTTACTGATGAAAAAATTATTAATATTGTTGAAAAAGTGCTAATTGAATTTAATGAAGATATTGTTTCATCATTAAAAAATATAGGGAGTAGGGGTATATCCTTAAATACAAAAGAAAATAATGTTTTAAAAATTATACCTGAGTCTAAAGATTTAGGATTTGTTGGTATACCAAATAAAATTAATGCTGATGTTATAATAGATAAAATTAAGAAAGATTTTATACCTATAATATCTCCTCTTGGATTAGGACCCGAAAATAAGACTTATAACATTAATGGAGACACTGCAGCTGGAGCTATAGCAAAATCTCTTAAATCAAGAAGATTACTTTTAATGACTAATGTAGAAGGTGTTCTAGATAAAGATAAAAATTTAATTGAAGAAATATCATCTTCCAAAATTATGGAGATGATAGAAGATAGAACTATAACCGAAGGCATGATACCAAAAATAAATACCTGCCTTGACGCAGTCAAGAATGGAGTTACAGCTGTTGCTATAATAGATGGTAGAAAAAAGCACTCAGTTTTATTTGAAATATTTTCGGATAAAGGTTCTGGGACTTTGATAAGAAAATGAATAATTTAATAAATAAAAAAAATCTCTTACTGGATCTAGATGGAACGGTATACCAAGATCTAGAGTCTGTATTTGGCCAGGTTTCAAAATTAATGACTAAATATATATCTGAAAAATTAAATGTGGACTTGAAGAGAGCAAAGGAACTTCAAACTAACTATTTTTATAAATATAATACATCTCTAAATGGATTAATGATTCATCACGATATTCCACCTAAAGAGTTTTTAAAATATGTTCATGATATAGATCTTTCATTTATGAAAAAAGATCTAGTTCTAAGAGAAGAATTAGAAAATTTAAATATGCGAAAACTTATTTTTACAAATGGTAGCACAGATCATGCCAAAAATGTATTAAGTCACCTGGGCATAGATGATTTATTTCAAGGTATTTTTGATATTACTGATGCAGAATATCAACCAAAGCCAGAACCTAGGGCTTTTGATCTAATGACAAAAAAATTTGATTTAGATCCTAGTGAAACAATATATGTAGAGGATATTGCAAAAAATTTATCAATAGGTAAAGAAAGAGGCTGCACAACTGTTTGGTTAATAAATAATGAAGAGTGGGGCAAAAAAGAGTCTGATCAAGAATACATTGATTACAAAATAGAAAATCTTTCTTTATTTTTAAAAGAAATAAGGTTATTAAAAAACTCATAAAATTATGAGTATAGAAAAAATTATAAATGAAGCTTGGATAAATAAAGACCAAGTAGGCCAAAATTCAGATAAATCTTTAAAGGATGCTGTTAATCAAATTATTGATGATTTAGACAGCGGAAAAGCCAGAGTAGCTGAAAAGATCAACGGCGAATGGGTTACTCATCAGCATCTAAAAAAAGCTATCATGTTAAGTTTTAGAATGTATCCAATGGAAAATTTAAATGGTCCATACAGTAGCTGGTATGACAAAGCTCATTTACTTAAAGGAAAAACAGCTGGATGGACAAAAGAAGATCATGAAAAAGCTGGTTTTAGAATGGTACCAAATTCACCAGTAAGAAAAGGATCATTTGTTGGAAAAAATGCAGTTTTGATGCCTTGTTATGTGAATATCGGAGCATATATTGATGAAGGGACGATGATGGATACGTTTAGTCGTGCTGGAAGCTGTTGTCAGATTGGAAAAAATTGTCATATCTCTGCAGGTTCTGGAATTGGAGGTGTATTAGAACCTGCTCAAGCATTACCAACAATTATTGAAGATAATGTTTTTGTTGGGGCTATGTCCGAGGTTGTTGAGGGTGTGATAGTTGGAGAGGGCTCTGTATTAAGTATGGGAATGCTGATTACGCAAAGCACTAAAATAGTAACCCGGTCAACAGGTGAAATTACTTATGGGAAAATTCCTCCATACTCAGTTGTTGTGCCAGGTTCTTTACCAGATAAAAATAATCCATCTGCACCATCTTTAAGCTGTGCAGTAATTATTAAACAAGTTGATGAAAAAACAAGATCAAAAACATCAGTTAACGATCTGTTAAGAGATTAAACATGCCAAAAATAAATGAATTACAATTAGCTAAAGAGCTGATCAGATTTCCATCAATAACACCAGTTGACGCTGGGATAATGAAATTTTTAGAAAAAAAATTAAAAAAATTAGGTTTCAAAACAAAAATATTAGAATTCAAAGAAAAAGGATTTCAACCTGTAAAAAACTTATATGCCAGGTTCGGAACAAAAGAACCTAATTTTTGTTATGCAGGCCACCTAGATGTTGTTCCACCAGGAAATACAAAAAATTGGACAATCAATCCATTTAGACCAACCGTAAAAAAAGGTCATTTGATTGGAAGAGGTGCAAATGATATGAAAAGTTCTATTGCAGCTTTTGTTTCTGCAGTAAGCACTTTTTTATCAAAAAATAAAAAATTTAATGGATCTATTAGCTTATTAATTACAGGTGATGAAGAAGGCGATGCAGTGAATGGCACAAAAAAAGTTGTAGAATATTTAAAAAAAAGAAAAGAAAGAATTAATTTTTGCCTTGTTGGCGAACCCACTAATCCAAATAAACTAGGCGAAATGATTAAAATTGGCCGAAGAGGTAGTTTAACTGGAAAGCTGAAAATACTTGGTGTTCAAGGACATGTTGCCTATCCACAAAGAGCTAACAATCCTTCTACTACATTAATAAAAATTTTAAATAAATTAAAAAATGTCAGATTTGACAAAGGGACAAAAAATTTTCAACCATCAAACTTAGAAGTTACAAAAATAAATGTTAATAATAATGCTGATAATGTTATTCCAAATTCTGCTGAGGCAACCTTTAACATTAGATATAACGATAAACATTCGTCGAGTTCTTTAAAAAAAAAACTTAACAAAATATTTAGTAAAATAAGCAAAAAAAGCAAATCTAAATTTAAAATAGAATATAGAGTATCTGGTGAAGCTTTTTTAACAAAACCAAATACAACAACACTAATGATTCAAAATAGCGTAAAAAAAATAACAAAAATAAAACCAAAGCTTTCTACAACAGGTGGAACTTCAGATGCTAGGTTTATAAAGAATATATCTCCATGTTTAGAGTTTGGATTAGTTGGTAAAACTATGCACAAAATTGATGAGGCAGTATCTTTGAGTGATTTGAAAAAATTAACAAAAATTTATTATTTAATCTTAGATAAATATTTTTCGTGAAAACCGCAATAGTTACATCTGATAGTTCTGAAAAACATTTTACTGGAGATGGTCACCCTGAACAACCTAAAAGAGTAGAGTCAATAATTAATATTTTAAAAAAAAAGAAAAATTTGATATGGGAAAAACCTGATGTTGTTCCTGAAAAAATATTAACTCTTACACATACTGAGGATTACATTAAAAATTTAAAAAACTCTTTTCCTAAAAAGGGTATTAGCTTTCTAGATGGGGATACAGTTATATCTCCCGGCAGTAAAGAGGCAGTATTCGATGCAGCTGGTTCAACAATTAAGGCAATTGATGGGATTGAGAAAAAAAAATTTAAAAATGCGTTTTGTGTTGTTAGACCTCCTGGACATCACGCTGAAAAAAATAAAGCTATGGGCTTTTGTTGTTTATCAAATGCCGGTATTGCAACAAACTATTTAATAGATAAATATAATTATAAAAGAATTGCTTGTGTTGATTTTGATGTTCATTGGGGTAATGGTAATTACAATGTGCTATATGACAATAAAAAATCTTTATATATATCAACTCACCAATACCCTTTTTATCCCGGAGGCGGAACAGAATATGATAAAGGTAAATATAATAACTCTCTAAACATTCCTTTGCCAGCAGGTACTAACTCAGAACAATATTTTAACGCTTATGATCGTGTAATTGACAGATTAATTGATTATAAACCAGACTTTCTTATTTTTTCAGCTGGTTTTGATGCGCATAAAAATGATCCCTTAGCTCAGTTTGAGCTATCATCAGAGGATTTTTATGAAATTACAAAAAGAACACTGAAAGCAACTAATAGGTTTACGAATGGAAAAGTTGTGTCTGTGTTAGAAGGTGGGTACGACCTTAATGCGCTTGCAGAAAGTGCTCTTAATCATGTAAACGCTCTTTCAGAAACAGAACAATGAAACTATATAAAATTGGTAACTCAAAGATTAACAACAAAGGTTTATTTGCTAATAAAGATATTAAGAAAGGTACAAAAATTATAAATTATATTGGCAAAATCATTACAAAAAAAGAAACAGAGAAAAATCCTAAATTCGATAACAGTAAAGCAATTTATCTTTATAATTTAAATAGCAGATATGATTTGGATGGTGACTTTTCTTATAACACAGCAAGGCTAATAAATCATTCTTGCGATCCAAATTGTGAAGTTGATGGCAAAGGCCTTAAATTATGGATTTCGTCTATCAAAGATATAAAAAAAGGTGAAGAATTGTCTTATGATTACGGATTTGGTTATGACGAAGATTATAAACAATTTCCTTGTAAATGTGGCACTAACAAATGTTGTGGTTATATTGTTCGTGAGGGTTCTAGGTGGAGAATTAATAAAAAATATAGAAAAAGTTCTAATAAGTAACTTTTTCAAGATAGAGACCATGGGGTGGTGCTAATGGCGCACAATATTTCCTATTTTTAGATTTAAATACCTGCTCAAATCTGTCTAGTGTCCATTTTTTTTCTCCTAAATACTTAAGGCAACCAACCATTGACCTTACCTGACTTTTAAGAAATGATTTAGATACAAATCTAATTTTAATTAAATTATTTTTTTTTGAAATATTTATTTTATAAATTGTTTTAATTGGGCTGTTTGAATTACAATTAGATGCTCTAAAAGTTGAGAAGTCATGTGTTCCTAAAAGTTTCGATGCACCTTTTTTTATCAAATTAACATCGATTTTACTTATTATATGCCATTCTCTATTTCTATTTAAAACAGATTTTGATATATTGTTTCTTATTAAATAAATGTAACTTCTTTTTTTTGCTGAATGTCGTGCATGAAATTGATTATTTTTTTTTATAATTTTTAAAATTGAAATATTTTTTTTATTCAGAAAATAGTTCAAAGTTTTAATTAAAGAATGTACATTCATTATTTTTGAACTAAGATCAAAATGTGCAGATTGTTCAATAGAATGAACATTTTTATCTGTTCTTCCAGATCCATGAATCTTGATTTTTTCTTTTAATATCTTTGATAAGATGTTTTGTAATATTTTTTGGATAGATTCACCCTTTTTTTGAACTTGCCAACCAATCCTTGATGTACCATCATATTCAATTAATATTTGATATCTATTCATTCAATAATTTTGTGCCAGGTTTAATTTTGCTACCTAATAAAAATTCTTTAGAATTTTGAGTTTTTTTCCCTTGTCTTTGTATTTTTAAGATTTTAATAGATTTATTTCCACAACCAACAATAAAATTCTCGTCAAGCACTTCACCTGGTTGGCCGTATTTGGAAGAAATGTCAGCATCTAAAATTTTATATCTTTCATTATTAAATATAAACCAGCCTCCTGGGTTTGGATTTAGTGCATTAATTTTCGCTTGAATTAATTCAGCACTTTCACTCCAATTAATTTTACCATCTTTTTTTTCAATTTTGTTTGCATATGTTGCTTCGTTATGATTTTGATCAACAAATTTGATTTTGTTTTCGATAATTTTATCAATAATCTCAATTACAGTTTCTTCTGCTAGATTGCTAAGTCTGTCTAATAATGAATTATAATTTTCATTTTTCTTAATTTCTATTTTGTATTTTTTGCAGATTGGACCCGCATCTAATTTTTCAATTATTTTCATAAAACTAATACCAGTTTCCTTGTCACGATTTATAATAGATCTTTGTATTGGTGCTGCCCCTCTGTATTTTGGTAATAACGATGCATGTATATTCATAAAACCAAATTTAGAAAAATTTAAAATTTTCTTTGGAATTAATTTTCCATAAGCAACGACTATTCCTAGATCAAAATTAATTTTTTTTAAGAAATTTTCCTCAACTTCTAGGCGTTCAGGAGTCTTTACATTTAGATTATTTTTTTCAGAGAATTCATGAATAATACTTTTGTTTATCTTTTGACCTCTCAGAGATTTTTTAGGAGATTGAGTATATACTGTTAATATTTCATGTTTGCTGTTATTTATTTTTCTTAAAATAGGTAATGCAAATTCTGGTGTTCCAAAAAAAATAATTTTTGCCATTTAAACTATTACTTTTTGATTATTATTCTTTTGTTTGGAAAGTTTTTTTATTAAAAAATCTTTTTTTAATTTAGATAAGAAATCTATTATTAGTTTGCCATCACAATGCTGTATTTCATGTTGAGCACAGGTGGATAATAGTCCATCACATATAATTTTATTTTTTTTTCCATTTTGATCAATATACTCTATCCAAACTTTTTTGGGCCTTTCGATTTCAATAAATGTATTAGGTATAGACAAACAACCTTCTTCATATACAGATGTTTCAGAGCTTTTTTTTAATATAATTGGATTAATTAAACATATTGGCTTTTTCTCTTGGTCCTTGTTAGAAACATCAATTACAACTATTCTTTTTGGTACACCAATTTGAATCGCAGCCAGTCCTATACCTTTAGAGGCATACATTGTATCAAATAAATTTTTGATTAAATTTTTTTCGTTTTTTCCAACTTTCTCAACTTCGGTTGAATGTTTCCTCAAAATTTCATCAGGTACGGTGATAATTTCTTTTACGCTCATTTTATACTCTGTTGGGAAGAGTTTTAATTATTATTTTATTTCGTAAATTGTCCAAATTCGTTTCATTCAAAACTGCAGTAATAAAATATAATGTTTCTGTTCCTAATTTTTCTATTTGATCTTCACCAATAATCTCTACAAGTCGTAGTAAAATCATTCCTATATTGTTATTATTAATTAACACTTGTAAATCAGTAGGAATATTTGGATCTTTTTCGTATAAATTATCGTACTTTTTTTGAATGTTTACCCCATCATATCTCAAACTATCTAAAAGAATTTTATCTTTTCTAGAAAATTTATATTTTTTATTAGACTTAATTTTTTTTAATATCTCATTAGCATCTTTGGAAACTTTTTCATTATTTAAATCTTTTATGAAATAATTTAGTAATTTAGATTGATGTAGTATTTTGTTATTAAACTTAATATTTTTATTTAAACTAATATCATTAATTAAATTTTTTTCATAAAATGTAGTGTGATCCGATGGAACATCATCAATTTTGATTTCTTTTAAAATTTTAGATAGTTCTAAATAAAATGCATTATCTATTTCATCGTCTTTCATATACTTCTTAAGTTTTTTAGATAATTTTAACTTTTCGTCAATATCATATGTCAATAAAATTCTTTGATATAATAAGGCTCTGCCTTTTTGATTGCTCATTAATTTATACTTCTCGTTTACATTCAATAGTTCATCAAATGTAAAGTTAAATCTTTTATACAAATTAAATAGTTCTTCTTCTGAGTAATTTCCATCATGTGTTGCTTTTTCAATTGTATTAATTTTTTCAATATTTTCTAAGTCAATATCATTTACTTTCTCCAGTAAATTATTAGATGATAGATATTTCCATATTAATTTTGAGGTATTTTCACTTGGAACGTAATTAAAATTTGTAGATGTCAATCTTGACAAATGAAAATCTAAAATTGATTTATCTGAAATTTCAATATCTTTTTTATCCTCGTAACCCATTAATACATTAAATATTTTTTCGAAGGATTTATCTTTAAAATTATCTTCTTTTTTTAAATCCAAATAAATTTGAGCATCCTCCCTCTTTTCAAGCTTTATTAAACAGTAAATTTTAAATTTATCTATATAATTGTCTGA
>CACFYR010000023.1 GCA_902570505.1 uncultured Pelagibacteraceae bacterium
TAACATTTTCACTATAGGATCTGTAATCATGTCCTACAATTACAGTTGGATTTTTAATCTTTTTAACTACTTGTGTACCAAAGCCTTTTCCTACAGATTCGATTCCTAATTCATTTATGTTATCTGGAAACAGCCACCTTGCGTCATATTCCCTAAAACCATATGGATCAATTTTCTTTTCATTTTTCATGTTGATATTTGTACATTTATTTAATTTTTTTATTGAATTTTTTTTTTTGTGTTCTATAAATGTTCTATTGATTTTTAATTTATATAGTGTATTTAAGATATCTACACACAACATATAGTTGTTTTACTTAAATATTGCGGTAAAATAGGGAGTTTTATGAACAAAGTATTGTCACAAGCTATTAAGAAAGCTGTCTCTGAATTTACACCTAAGGTTGTAAAGGATAATAAAGATAAAAGACCAGATTTATTCTCTTTGAATAATAAAACAGAATTATTTCAAAACTCTAAAGGTATCACCATTAAAATCGACAGAAGCCGGGATGAAAATCTGACTGATTTTGGTAGAGCTACTTTGAGTGACAGATATTTAGGAGAGAACGAATCTTTTCAAGATTTATTTGCTAGAGTAGCGAGCCATTATGCTGACGACAACCTACATGCGCAGAGACTTTATAATTACATAAGCAATTTATGGTTTATGCCAGCAACTCCAGTTTTATCTAACGGAGGCACGACAAGAGGTTTGCCCATATCGTGTTTTTTAAATGAAGCTGGTGACAGTCTAAACGGAATATTAGGACTTTGGAGTGAAAATGTTTGGTTAGCAGCAAGAGGTGGAGGGATTGGAAGCTATTGGGGCAACTTAAGATCTATTGGAGAGAAAATTGGAAGAGTGGGAAAAACTTCCGGTATAATTCCATTTATCAAAGTTATGGACTCATTAACAATGGCTATAAGTCAAGGATCATTAAGAAGAGGTTCTGCTGCATGTTACTTGCCAATTGATCATCCAGAAATAGAAGAATTTATTGAGATGAGAAGACCAACAGGTGGAGATCCAAATAGGAAAGCACTAAATTTACATCATGGAGTTTTAGTTTCTGACGCATTTATGAGAGCTGTAGAGCTTGACGAACAGTGGGCTTTGAAAAGTCCAAAAGACGGCGCTGTACAATCAACACTATCTGCTAGAAATCTTTGGATAAGATTATTGACTGCCAGAATAGAAACTGGTGAGCCTTATATAATTTATATAGATACTGTTAACAGACAAATTCCTCAACATCATAAATTAGCTGGTCTAACAGTTAAGACATCTAATTTATGCAGTGAAATAACCTTGCCGACAGGTATAGACAAAGAAGGAAGAGACAGAACAGCAGTTTGTTGTTTATCATCTTTAAATGTTGAAAAGTACGACGAGTGGAAAGATGATGAACTTTTTGTTGGAGATGTAATGAGGTTTCTAGACAACGTGCTTACAGACTTTATTGAAAACGCTCCAGAAGAATTTAGTGATGCAACTTATTCTGCTATTAGAGAGAGAAGTGTTGGGCTTGGAGTAATGGGTTTACATTCTTATTTCCAAAAGAAAATGATGCCATTAGAATCTGTAATGAGTAAAGTTTGGAATAAGCAAATTTTTGAGAATATACAAAAAAAAGTTGATCAATCCTCGAAAGATCTAGCTGAGGAACGAGGTGCATGCCCTGATGCTGAAGATTATGGAATAATGGAAAGATTTTCCAACAAGACTGCTATTGCACCCACAGCTTCAATATCAATTATTTGTGGTGGAACTTCTCCAGGAGTGGAACCTATTGCTGCAAATAGTTATACTCATAAAACACTTTCAGGTTCTTTTAATGTTAGAAACAAATATCTTAAGAAACTTTTAGAAAAATATGGAAAGAATGATGATGAGACTTGGTCTAGTATTACAACCAATCAAGGTTCAGTATCTCATCTAGATTTTCTTACTCAAGATGAAAAAGATGTATTTAAAACTGCTTTTGAGCTAGATCAAAGGTGGCTTGTTGATTTAAGTGCAGACAGAACCCCGCATATTTCGCAAGCACAATCTATTAACATATTTTTACCTGCCGATGTACATAAAAAAGACTTGCACCAAATCCATTTTCAAGCATGGAAAAAAGGATTAAAGAGTCTTTATTATTGTAGGTCAAAATCAATACAAAGAGCTGAAAATGTTAATGATGCAAATTCAACTGACATTACAGCGAATGTATACAAATCTAAAAATAAACAAATACAAGAAGAAGAAAACAAATATGAGGAGTGTCTATCATGTCAGTAATAGAAAAAACTAATAAAGAAATAATACAACCAAAAAAAATGGGTTTATTGGTTGAGAACCCTGTTTATAAACCATTTAGATATCCATGGTGTTATGATGCATGGCTAACACAACAAAGAATTCATTGGCTTCCAGAGGAGGTACCCTTAGGAGATGACGTTAGAGATTGGCAAAAGAACTTGTCTGGACCTGAAAAAAATTTAGTTACTCAAATATTTAGATTTTTTACTCAGGCAGATGTTGAGGTAAATAATTGTTACCTAAGACACTATACTTCAGTATTCAAACCAACTGAAGTTTTAATGATGATGACAGCATTCGCTGCTATGGAAACTGTTCATGTAGCTGCTTATTCACATTTATTAGATACTATCGGAATGCCTGAGTCAGAATATTCAGCTTTCATGAAGTATAAAGAAATGAAAGATAAATATGATTACATGCAAGGATTTAATGTAAATTCAAAAGAAGACATTGCAAAAACTGTTGCTGTTTTCAGTGCATTTACGGAGGGATTACAATTGTTTGCAAGTTTTGCAATTCTTTTAAACTTTCCAAGACACAATAAGTTAAAAGGAATGGGTCAAATAGTTACCTGGTCAGTAAGAGATGAAACCCTTCACTGTAATTCGATGATTAGAATTTTTAAAGAATTTATCAAAGAGAATCCAGAAATATGGACACCTAAATTAAAAAAAGAGCTTTACGAAGCCTGCAGAACAATTGTTGAGCATGAAGACGCTTTTATAGATTTGGCTTTTGAAATGGGCCCAATGGAAGGTTTAACAGCTCAAGAGGTAAAAGATTATATAAGATTTATTGGAAATAGAAGATTATCTCAATTAGGTTTAGAGCCAATCTACGATGTTCAAAAAAATCCACTAACTTGGTTAGATACAATGTTAAATGCAGTTGAGCATATGAACTTCTTTGAGGGAAGGGCAACAGAATATTCAAAAGCATCTACACAAGGTAACTGGATAGATGCATTTAGTTAATTTGTGATCGTAAGCCCGTGTATAAGTATATGTAAGACAGATCCCGACACAGGCTATTGCTACGGCTGTGGAAGAACAGATGAGGAAAAATTAAAGTGGAAATCAGAAGAAACGACAGCTGATTGGAAAAAACAAAACCTTAGAGATATTGAAAATAGATTAAGTGGTTGGCAACTTCAAAGCTTTTTAAAATCCTACAATTGCAAGATTGAAGAGGGTATGTCCCTTTTTAAAAAGGCTATGTTAAAAAAATAGACTATATAATTAAGCTAAAATATAGTTATGTATATCATTTTTTATGAAATTTGAATTAGTCGTGCTAGGTGCTCATATTGGTGTTCACATAAAAGATGAAATTTCAAAAATAAATAATAGTCCAATATTATTAGTTGAACCAGTTCCACATAATGTTGATGCAATTAAAGAAAACCTAAAAGAATATAAAAATATAATTATAGAGCCAGTTGCCATATCGAATATTAATGAAAAAAAAGATTTTTATTTTGTTAAAGGAAACTCTATCAATAAGCTTAAAAAACACTGGGCAAGCGGTATAGGATCTTTTGATAAAAATCATTTAATAAGCCATAGATCAAAAAGATTTTTGATTGAGGATAATGATATTGATAAAGTAGTAATTGAAACTCTTAGGTTTAAAGATTTAATAAAAAAGCATTCAATAACCGAAATAGAAAAAATTATTATTGATGTTGAGGGATTTGAATATGAGATATTAAGCGATATCGATTTAGCAGAAATAAAAATTAATAGTATTATGTTTGAGTACAAACATTTTGATGGATACTTAAAATCTGGAAATAAACTACAAGAAATAATACAGAAATTTGAGAAAAATAATTATAAAGTTTCAAAAATTGATAAAGAGAATATTTTAGCAATCAAACATTAAATTATCTATTCTTTAATTCAGAAACTTGTCTATGTTTATTTCCATTGTAAGCCGCTAAAGGTCTTATTAACTTATTAGTAGCTAATTGTTCAATTACGTGAGCAGACCAACCTGTTATTCGTGAAATAACAAATATTGGAGTAAAGAAGTCAGTATCGAAACCCATTAAGTGATAGGTTGGACCAGTTGGATAATCTACGTTTGGATGAATATTTTTTCTGTCTATCATTACTTTTTCGACTATGTCATAAATTCTCTCAAACTTTTTATCTTTTTTAATTTTAGCGACCTTTCTAAAATATTCTCTCATAGTTGGCACTCTTGAATCTCCACTTTTATACACTCTATGCCCAAAACCCATTACAACATCTTTATTATCAAGAGCGTTGTTAATCCATTTTGATGCATTCTCAGGTTTTTTAATTTTATTCATCATGTGCATTACCTCTTCATTCGCACCACCATGCAACGGACCTTTTAAACTTGCAATAGCACCAGTGATTGCCCCATGAATATCAGATAAGCTACTTGTTATCGTTCTAGCAGTAAATGTAGAAACATTAAAACTATGTTCTGCATAAAGAATTAACGAAACATCAAAAGCTTTAACAATATCTTTATTTGGAACTTTACCAAAGCACATGTAAAAAAAATTTTCAGAAAATGTAAGATTTTTCTTTGGTGGAATAATTTTTTTTCCTTTTCTAGATCGATAAAAAGCCGCTAATGCTACTGGAGTCTTTGCAAAAATTCTCATTACTTTTCGCATATTAGCTTCTGCAGAATTATCTTTGGTCTCTTGATCTTCAAGTCCCATAATACTTACAGCTGTTCTTGCTACATCCATAGGATGAGCTTTTTTAGGAAAATTTTTAATATCTTGAAGCAACGTTTTAGAGAGTTTTCTCTCTTTTCTCTCTTGGGTTTCAAATCTCTTTAATTGTTTTTTATTTGGAAGTTCTCCATTTAAAATAAGATAAGCAACTTCCTCAAATTTGCATTTTGCGCATAAATCCTGTGCGGCATAACCTCTGTAAGTTAAGGAATTTATTTCAGGCATTACCTTAGAAACAGATGTTTCATCTACAGTAACTCCCATTAATCCTTTTTTTATGTCCGCATCCATTATTCGTGACCCTCCGTATTAAAATTATAAATTTTTTCGTCTAAAGAGTTATATTTTTCGTATTCTACCAGATCATATAATCGCTTCCTGGTTTGCATTTTACCAATTAAATTATTCTGATGTCCATCCGCAAAAATAGCACGCAAACCATCTTCGACACTTTTCATGGCTAATCTTTGAGTTGTAACTGGATAAATCACAATATTAAATCCTAAATTTTCAAGGACTTTATAGTCTAAAATTTTAGATTTCCCAAATTCAGTCATATTTGCAAGCAAATAGCTGTCTAATGATTTTCTAACTATCTCAAATTCTTTTTCGTTTGCAAGTGCCTCAGGGAATATAATCTCTGCTCCAGCGTCTATATAAGCTTTACATCTATCTAACATTTTATCCATGCCTTCTACTGATTTAGCATCGGATCGTGCAATTATTTTGAAATTTTTGTCTTTTCTTGCTTTAACGCAATCTTTTATTTTTTTAACCATTTTTTTTTGAGATATAAGTTCTTTATTATCAAGGTGCCCACATCTTTTTTGATCAATTTGATCCTCTATGTGAACTGCTGTAATTCCGTTCTTTTCAAATGTTTCAATTGTTTTTATACAATTTTTAAATCCCGTATCTATATCTACAATAGTTGGCAAATTAGTTACTCTAGCTATTTGTTTTGATCTATTGCTAACATCATTAAGAGTAGTTAACCCAATATCTGGATAACCTAAATCATTAGACATTACACCTCCAGAAACATAGACAGCATCATATCCAATTTCCTCAATTAATTTAGCTGTCAATGGATTGTATGCTCCAGGAACTCTTAAAATATTTCCTGTTTTAATTTTTTTTACAAAATCTTTACGTTTTTGTTTTGTTTTTTTTTTAATAAAATGCACTAAAAAATACCCTCTTTTGTATTTCTTTTAATTTTATTTTTTTTAATTACAATATTCAGATCTTTCAATTTACCAGGTTTTAATTTTTTTAGATTTTGAACAAGTTTTAAAAATCTTTTACTTTCTTTTTCGTCAATTATATCATTCGTTAAGGTTTGAAATTTTTTAATATAATCTTCTCTTTTAAAAGGTCTTAAACCATACGGATGGGCATCCGCCCTATCAAGTTGTTCTATATATTTTTTTCCATTTTTCATCGTCACAATTACTTTTGCTCCAAAGCATTTTTTTCTTGGATTAGGGTCATGATATTTTTTAGTCCATTTTTTATCTTCATGAGTTTTAATATTTCGCCAAATTTTAATTGTACTTTTTCTTTTTGCTCTTGATTTTGAGTATGATTTTACATGATGCCAATCTGCATCCTCTAATGCAACTGCAAAAATATACATAATAGAATGATCAAGTGTTTCTCTGCTTGCATTTGGGTCCATTTTTTGAGGATCGTTCGCTCCAGTTCCTATAACATAGTGTGTATGATGACTTGTAAAAATATCAATTTTTTTAATATTTTTTAAATTTCTGATTTTTCTATTTAATTTTTTTGCAATATCTATTATTGCTTGTGCCTGATATTCTGCTGAATACTCCTTAGTATAAGTTTCAAGAATTGCTCTCTTTGGTTCTTTAATTTTAGGAAGTGGAACTTTATAATTAGCTTTTTTTCCATCTAAAATTCTTGCAATTACACTATCCTCACCTTCATAAATTGGACTAGGGGCACCTTCACCTCTCATAGCTCTATCAACTGCTTCGATCGCAAGTTTGCCTGCATGTGCCGGTGCAAAAGCTTTCCAACTGGATATCTCACCTTTTCTTGATTGCCTTGTTGATACCGTTGTATGTAATGCTTGTTGGATAGATTGATAAATTATTTCTGTATTTAATTTTAACATTGTGCCTATACCAGCCGCAACACTTGGTCCTAAATGAGCAATATGATCAACTTTATGTTTATGTAAACAAATTCCCTTAACAAGATTAACTTGTACTTCGTATGCTGTGATTATTCCTTTTAGCAAATCTATTCCACTCTTGTTTTTTTGTTGAGCTACTGCCAATAAGGCAGGAATATTATCTCCAGGATGGCTGTAGTCTGCAGCTAAAAATGTATCGTGAAAGTCAAGCTCCCTAACAGCTGTTCCATTTGTCCATGTTGCCCATTCACTATCAAATAATTCATTGCTGTTTATTCCAAATATTGTTGATCCATTTTTTCTAGGATGCTTCATTGCCATTTCTCTAGACGCTATTACCGATTTTCTGTTGAGTGATGCTATTGCTACCGATGCATTATCTATTATTCTATTAATTGCCATATCAATAGAGAGTTTATTTAATTTAGCATTATCACTAGCAATTTCAGCCAGCTTCCAAGCAAGCTGTTTCTTTTTTGGCAAGTATACTTTTGATGGATAAACTTTTATATTGTGAATTATCAATTTAACTCCTCGAATAAATTACTAATAATTAATTATTTATCTAATACAATCAAAATAGCGGTTATTAAAAGCAAAAATGCTAAAAAATACTCAATTAATACTTTGATTTTTAAATTTTTTACTAAATTTTTTATAGCAGATCCAAAAGCTGCCCATGGGGATATTGATATCGGACAAATTATTAGAGCAATACTACTTATAAATATTATTGAAGCAATTAAATCACCCTCTTTTGGTAGAAAACCAGAGGCAGCCATACTTGATATAGTCCAAGCCTTAGGATTAACAATTTGAAATAATGCAGCTTCATGAAATTTTAATGGCCTAGATCCATCTTCTTTAATTTTACTAAAGGATCCAATAATTTTATAGCCAAGGTATAATAAATATATTGCACATAAAATTTTTAATATATTTTGAAGAAATGGAAATATAATAAAAATTTTTCCAAGACCAAAACATACAAGTATTAACTGTAATACATGTCCTATAGTGATACCGGTTATATGAGGAATGGACTTTATAAATCCAAATTTTAAACCAGATGTTAACACCATTGCATTGTTGGGACCAGGGGTAATATACATAACAAAGTAATAACTAATCAGAGCTATTAAGATATTATTTTCAATCATTTATGTATTTTAAAATTATATTTTCCAAACCAACAAAATCTTTAATCAAATAATTATGGTATATTTGATCAACTTTCATTTCTGTATAGCCATCTTCAACAAGTATCATTGGGACGCCAGCAGCTTTTGCTGCATTAGCATCATTTTCACTATCCCCAATCATGATTGTTTTATTGACCTCACCACCCATTATTTCAACCATATTTGTAATATGTTTAGGATCAGGTTTACAAACTTCAAATGTATTTCCTCCAGCTACATATTCAAAAAAATCGTAAATTTTGATTTTTTTTAGTAATTCAATTGCCAAATGTTCTTGTTTGTTTGTACAAACTCCCATAGAAATTTTATTAGATTTAGCCCACTCCAAAAAATTATAAACACCATTTAATAATTTTGTTTCAACAACTAAATTTTTTTCATAAAATTTAATAAATTCTTTTGTCATATCTTTTTTAATTTTATCATCTGAAATTTTAGATAATTCTTTTCTAGCAGACCCCCATATGGATCTACCAATCATAACTGCCGCTCCTCTTCCAACTAAATTTCTGATTTCATTCATACTTTTTGATGAATATCCAAATTTATCCATTACAAAATTGTGAGCTTTCATTAAATCTGGAGCTGTATCAGCCAAAGTTCCGTCAAGATCAAAAAGTAATGTCAATTTTTGTGTCATAAAAAAAGTATTATTAAGAAATATTTTGTGACTTAAATATTCTATGTACTTAACTATAAACAAAATAGCAAATGAAACTATATGATTTAAATAAAAAACAAGAAACATTAAGAAAAAAATTTTTGAAACGAGGTGTTAAAATGATTGCACCAGAAACAATATTTTTTTCCAAAGACACAATTATTGGTAAAAATGTTACAATAGATCCATATGTTGTCATAGGTGAAAAAGTTAAAATAAAAAATAATGTAAAAATCTTTTCTTTTTCACATTTAGTAAATACTAGCATTGATAGCAATGTAAGTATTGGACCATACGCAAGATTAAGACCAGGGACTAAATTATTATCAGGATCAAAAATTGGAAATTTTGTTGAAGTTAAAAAAAGTGTAGTAGGAAAAAATTCAAAAGTAAATCATTTATCTTATATTGGAGATACAAAGATTGGTTTAAATTCAAATATTGGAGCAGGCACAATTACATGTAATTACGATGGAAAAAGAAAATTAAAAACCAAAATTAAAAACAATGTATTTGTTGGTTCTAACTCATCTCTTATTGCTCCAGTTACTTTAGAGGATAAAAGTATAGTAGGTGCTGGATCTGTCATAACAAAAAAAGTCAATAAAAAATCTCTTGCTTTAACAAGAGCAAATCAAATTGAGATTAAAAATTATAAAAAAATTAAAAAATAATTTATGTGTGGAATAGTAGGAATTGTAAGCAATAAATCTGTATCATCGAGCATAGTAGATGCTTTAAAAAAACTTGAATATAGAGGATATGACTCTGCTGGTATTTCAACATTAAATAAAGGCTTTATTGATGAAAAAAAATGTTCTGGAAGAGTTGAAAATTTAGAGAAAATTTTATTTGAAAATCCTTCAATTGGCGATCTTGGAATCGGACATGTTCGATGGGCAACCCATGGAGTACCAAATAAAATAAATGCACATCCACATTCTACAGAACAAGTCTCTGTAGTTCATAATGGAATAATAGAAAATTCTGATAAATTAAAAAAAGAGTATGAGTCCAAAGGATATATTTTTAAATCACAAACTGATACTGAGGTAATTACAGTTATTTTGACAGATTTTTTAAAAACAGAAAATTTAATTGATAGTATTTATAAAACATTAAACAAATTAATTGGAAGTTTTGCTTTAGGAGTAATTTTTAAAGATTTTGAAGGTGTGGTGGTTGGAGCAAGGCGTGGAAGTCCTTTAGCTGTAGGTTATGGGCATAATGAAAATTTTTTAGGATCTGATTCTTATGCCCTAAAAACTATGACAAATAAAATTTCTTATCTAGACGATGGAGATTTTTGCTTATTATACAAAGAAAAAATAGAATTTTATAATTCTGATAAGAAAAAAATAAATAAAAAAATTTTTGAATTATCCAACGAAGAAAACATTGCTGAGAAAGGTGATTATAAAGATTTTATGTCAAAAGAGATTGATGAACAGAGTTATACAACAAAGAAATGTATTCATGAATATTTGGATCAATCTAGAAATGAAATAAACATTTATAACATCCCTATAAATCCATTAAAAATAAATAAAATAAGATTAGTTGCTTGTGGAACTGCTTACCATTCTTGCTTAATGGCAAAATACTGGATTGAAGAATTCAGCTCAATTGATGTAGAGGCCGATATCGCATCTGAATTCAGGTATAGAAACGTCAAATTAAATAAAGATGATTTATATATATTTGTATCACAATCCGGTGAAACAGCTGATACATATGCAGCTCTTGAAAAATGTAAAAAAAATGGATTAAAAACTTGCGGAATAGTAAATGTTGTTGAAAGTTCTATAGCAAGATTATCAGAT
>CACFYR010000024.1 GCA_902570505.1 uncultured Pelagibacteraceae bacterium
ACACATCTGCTAGGTATATTATAAATTATAATTGGTAAATTTGTGTTATCATTAATTTTTTTATAATGTTCATACAATCCATCTTGAGTAGGTTTATTATAATAAGGTGTCACAACCAAAACACCATCTGCTCCTGCTTTTTCAGCATGTTTTGTTAAAGCTACCGCCTCATCAGTTGAATTTGATCCTGTTCCAGCAATAACTGGTATTTTACCATTTGCTTCTTTAATACAAATTTCTATAACCTTTTCGTGTTCGTCATGATTAAGCGTTGGTGACTCCCCTGTGGTACCCGCTGGTACTAAACCATTAGTACCGTTTTCCAAATGAAAATTAATAAGCTTTATATAAGCTTCTTCGTCTAGCTTATTGTTCTTAAATGGGGTAACTATAGCAACATTTGATCCTTTAAACATAAATATTTATAACATAGTTTGTAGAATCGTTTGATATTTTATGAAAGATAAAATTATAAAAATTCTGTTAATAAACCTATTATTTTTAATATTGCCCCTTAGAATTTTATCTGATGGTGTTTTAATTCCACAAAAAAAACCTATAATTTCAGAAAAAACTTTAGAAAAGACTAAAATAAGTAATTTTCTAATTCCACCAAAAAAACCTTATCAAATAGATGAAAATGAAATTCAGCAATCTGATCAAAAGAAAAAAACAATAAAGATTGTTGATGGTGTAATTCTCCCCAAAACAAAGCCTCTTATTGTCAAAAAAGACAAAAAAATTGTAGCTAAAAAATCCAAATATTATTCTGAAAAAGACTTTAGTATTGCTCGCCAAGCTATCAAATTAATGGAAAAAAGAAATTGGTTTGAAGCAGAAAGAATTGCAAAAAAAGCAAAAGACAAATCAATATATAATTTTATTCAATGGAATCATTTAATAGCAGTGGGAAATACAGCATCTTTTTTTGATTATAAAAGTTTCATAGACCGAAACAATGATTATCCTAGAATGGGAAGAATTAAATATTTATCTGAGCATAAACTTTCAACAAAAATAATGTCACCAAAAAAAATTATTAAGTATTTTGAGAATGAAAAACCTTTAAGCGGGTATGGGGAAATAATTTTAGGTGAAAGCTATATTTTATCAGGCGAAATTTCTAAAGGTGTAACTTTATTAAAAAAAGGTTGGATAACCGCAGATTTAACTAAAGTAGAGTTAAGATCTTTTAGAAAAAAATTTAAAAAATATTTAAATAATGAAGATTACATTAAGAGAGCAGATTATTTAGCTTGGGAAAATAAATATTGGGATTTGAAAAGAATGTTAAGATATCTGCCTCAAAATGAGCAATTGCTTTATACAGCGAGACAATTGTTAATGAGTAAATCTTATGGCGTAGACACAGCAATCAGCAAAGTTCCTTCACATTTAAAAAATGATGCAGGATTGAATTATGACCGTCTTAAATGGAGAAGGAAAAGAGGAAGAGTAGATAGTTCACTAGAAATATTAACAAAAATTAAAAATACCAAAGATTATATGGTAAGACCAGACAAGTGGTGGAAGGAAAGGTCAATTATAGCAAGGTCACTAATTTATAAAAAAAAATTTACAACCGCTTATAAATTAACTAGTAGACATGGTCTGACCGAGGGTCCTGAATTTGCAGATGCAGAGTGGATGAGTGGATGGATTGCATTGAGTTTTTTGAATGATCCATTGCTCGCAATTGATCATTTCACAAAATTTTATAACAATGTTGGATATCCAATTAGTCTTTCAAGAGGTGCTTATTGGCTAGGAAGATCAAATGAGATATTAGGAAATAGCGAAGAAGCATACAAATGGTATAAAGAAAGTTCTAAATTTCTAACAACTTATTATGGTCAATTATCTCATTTAAAAATATCTCCTAACGAAACTTTTGCATTAAATGAATTGATGGATGTTGATAAAGATCTTGCAGAAAATTTTTATAAAAAAGATTTAGTTAAAATTGTTTATTTGTTAGATGAGTTAAACAAAGATAAATATACTAAACATATATTGAGATATCTCGCTAATGAAAACATTGAGCAAGGCAGTGAGGTATTATCAGCTAAGTTAGCCACAGACATTTCAAGATTTGATTTTGCAATTCAAGTTTCTAAAATTGCCTCTTATCAAAAAAGATTTCATAACAAATATAATTATCCGATAATAAGCACACCAAAATATGTTAATAAAAGAAAAATACCCGAGGCTGCTTTTATTTTGTCTATAATTAGACAAGAAAGCGAATTTGATACTTCGGCTAACAGTTCTGCTGGTGCAAAAGGTTTAATGCAATTGATGACTTACACTGCTAGAACTGTAGCTAAACAAGCTAACATGACTTACTCTAAATCCAGATTAACAAAAGATCCAGAATACAATATTAATCTTGGTTCTCATTATATAGCTGGCCTATTGCTTGAATATGATGGTGCTTATCCGTTTGCTATAGCTGCTTATAATGCTGGACCTAAAAGAGTTAAATATTGGAAAAAAATTAATAAAAACCCTCAAAAGGGACAAATAGATTATGTTGACTGGATAGAGTTAATTAAATTTAGAGAAACCAGAAACTATGTACAAAGAGTATTAGAAAATTATAATGTCTATAGATACATTTTAGAACAAAAACCAATATTGTTAAAAGACTTCTTTAAAAGTGAGCCCTTGTATTAGTGGCGGAAGGAGAGGGATTCGAACCCTCGGTACACCTTTTCAAGCGTACGACGGTTTAGCAAACCGTTGGTTTAAACCAGCTCACCCATCCTTCCTTATCTACTGTGTAACTTGAAACCATTGAATATTCAATATTTATAAAGTATTTATGAGCAAAATATGAAAAATAAATACTCTATATTTTCGTTAATTAAAAACGCTCTAAGTGGTCATGAAAATTGGCAAAGAGCTTGGAGAGATCCAGAGCCTAAGAAAGAATATGATGTAATAATCATCGGTGGTGGTGGTCATGGTTTAGCGACCGCATACTACTTAGCCAAAAAGCATAAATTAACAAATATTGCGGTTGTTGAAAAAGGTTGGATTGGTGGTGGAAACACAGGCAGAAACACTACTATCATAAGATCAAATTATTTGTGGGATGCCAGCGCAGGACTTTACGATCATGCTTTAAAAATTTGGGAAGGTTTATCCCAAGAACTTAATTATAATGTAATGTTTAGTCAAAGAGGAGTTATGAACCTAGCACATAACCTTCAAGATGTAAGAGATTTAAAAAGAAGAACACATGCAAATAGATTAAACGGAGTTGATGCAGTTTGGTTAAGTACTGAGGAAGTTAAAAAGTTTTGTCCAATTATTAATACATCTCCTAATATTAGATATCCAGTTTTAGGAGGAACATTACAAAAAAGAGCTGGAACAGCAAGACACGATGCGGTGGCCTGGGGATATGCTAGGGGAGCTGATTCTATGGGTGTTGATATTATTCAAAATTGCGAAGTTAAAGGCATTAAAAGAAATGGTGACCAAGTTGAGGGTATAGAGACAACAAAAGGTTTTATCAAATCAAAAAAAATAGGAGTTGTTGCAGCTGGTCACTCAAGTGTCATTGCAAACATGGCTGGTATAAGATTACCTTTAGAAAGTAAGCCACTTCAAGCTTTAGTATCAGAACCAGTAAAACCAATTATTGATACTGTTGTAATGTCTAATGCTGTGCATGCTTACGTAAGTCAATCAGATAAAGGTGAATTAGTGATTGGAGCTGGTACTGACTCATATGTTTCATACTCTCAAAAAGGAAGTCACAATATTGTAGAAGAAACATTAAGAGCAATTTTAGAATTATATCCAATATTTAGTAGAATGAAAATGTTAAGACAATGGGGAGGAATTGTTGATATTTGTCCAGACGCGAGTCCAATCATTAGTAAAACTCAAATTAAAGGTCTATATTTTAATTGTGGTTGGGGTACTGGAGGATTTAAAGCAACACCGGGTTCAGGCGATTTATTTGCTCACACAATTGCAAATGATGAACCGCATCAATTGAATGCAGCTTTCAATTTAAACAGATTTGTAAGTGGAGATCTTGTTGATGAACACGGTGCTGCAGCAGTAGCACACTGATGTTTATAATTAATTGTCCTTATTGTGGTGAAAGAGACCAAACAGAATTTTCATGTGGTGGTGAAGCGCATATAGAAAGACCAAAACAACCAACTGAACTAAGTGACGATCAATGGGCTGAATATCTGTTTATGAGAAAAAATATTAAAGGTGTACAATTTGAAAGATGGAATCATGCTCATGGATGCAGAAAGTGGTTCAATATTATTAGAGACACTTCTAACGACAACATTCATGCTGTGTATAAGATGGGGGAAAAACCTCCAGTTAAATAATCATGTCAAAAAATTTAAGAATAAATAAAAATAATTTCATTGATCAAACAACAAGAATTTCATTTAAATTTAATGGTCAACAACTCTTTGGGTATAAGGGTGATACATTAGCATCAGCGTTATTGGCTAACAATATTCATTTGGTTGGAAGAAGTTTTAAATACCATCGTCCAAGAGGAATAATGACTTGTGGTTCAGAGGAACCAAATGCAATAGTCCAAATCGGAAACGACTCTTCTCTAACTGATCCTAATGTTAGAGCTACTGAAATAGAATTATATGAAGGTTTAGAGGCATCAAGTCAAAACTGTTGGCCAAGTGTAAATTTTGACATTGGAGGTATAAATAATTTTTTATCCCCTCTCTTACCAGCCGGATTTTACTATAAAACATTTATGTGGCCAGCAAGTTTTTGGGAAAAATACGAGTATTTTATTAGACATTCTGCTGGTCTTGGTAAAGCACCTACAAAATCAGATCCAGATATTTATGATCATCAATATTCACACTGTGATGTTTTAGTAGTTGGAGGAGGTATTTCAGGAATTATATCTGCAAAACTATCCGCAGAAAAAGGTTTAGACACATTTTTAATTGACGACAAAAATTTTCTTGGAGGATCAACAATATATCAAGAAAATGAAGCCTATAAAATTAATGATATTTATTCTAATGAATGGTTAGCTAAAGAAATAAAAAGTTTAAAAAATTATCCGAATTTAATTATCAAGAATAGAACAAGTCTTGCTGCATTCCATGGATATAATTACTTATTAGCAAGAGAAAATTTAACCGATCATTTGAGTATTAGTGATAGAAAAAATAAGATAAGACAAAGATTGTGGAAAATAAGAGCTAAAAAAGTTATTATAGCATCAGGATCTATCGAAAGACCATTAATATTTAGCAACAATGATAGACCTGGAATTATCCTTTCATCGTCAATAAAAAAATATATCGATTATTATGGCGTTAAAACTGGAGAAAATATTTCTCTATTTACTAACAATGATAGTGCATATGAAACTGCAATTTCTCTGAATAAAAGTGGTGTTAAAGTAAATATAATCGTAGATATTCGTAAAAATTCAGAATCATTAATTGTTAAAGAGGCATTAGACTTAGGATTGAAAGTATTATGGGAATCAACCGTTGTAGAAACTCAAGGATATAAGAAAATTAAATCATTTGAGGTAATGAAGCTCTCTGAAGATGGCAATAATGTTATAGGAAATAAAACTAAACATAATTGTGATTGCTTAGGTATTTCGGGTGGTTGGACTCCTATGGTTCATTTATTTACTCAATCTGGCGGAAAGTTAAAATTTAGAAATGAAGATAATGTATTTATTCCAGATCAAGATAAAACCCCACCGAATCAAATCAGTGTTGGATCATGTAACGGTGAATTTAAATTAGATGAAATAGTAACCAGAACTATTAAAAATCTAAAAAGTTTTTTAGATTTAAGCAAAACATGCTACGATGAGATGAAAATTAATTGTCCAGAAGAAAAATCAAAAAGAAATATTTGGCTACTTCCTTCAGACAAACCTATTGGAAAAACAAAACCTTTTTTAGATTTTCAAAACGATTCTACTGCTAAGGATGTTAAACTTGCGTTGCGTGAAGGATTTAAATCTATTGAACATGTAAAAAGATATACGACTACTGGAATGGGAACTGATCAAGGTAAATTATCTAATATGCACGCATTGGGCATCATTGCAGATACTACGGGAACTAATATGGGTGAGCTTGGAACTACAACATTCAGACCGCCCTACACTCCTCTAACATTTGGAGCAATCGTAGGAAGAAATGTCGGAGAATTTTTTGACCACACAAGAAAAACTGCAATCCACAACTGGCATGTAAAAAATAATGCTGAGTTTGAAAATGTAGGTCAATGGAAACGACCTTGGTATTTTCCAAAAAATGGTGAAAATATGCACCAAGCTGTTCAAAGAGAAAGCAAAGCAGCAAGAAATAGCGCAGGTATATTAGATGCATCTACATTAGGAAAAATTGATATCCAGGGAACAGATGTCTCAGAATTTTTAAATAGAGTTTATACCAATGCGTGGTCAAAACTTGAGATAGGCAAATGTAGGTATGGATTAATGCTTAATGAAGACGGTATGGTTTATGATGATGGTGTAACAACAAGACTAGGTGAAAATCATTATATTATGACAACCACAACTGGAGGAGCAGCAAATGTTTTATCTAAGTTGGAAGATTACCTACAAACTGAGTGGCCAGAATTAGATGTTTATTTGACTACAGTAACTGATCAATACTCAACAATTAGTATCTGTGGTCCTAATTCTAAAAATATAATTTCTAAAATTGTTCCAAGTCTTGACTTATCAGACAGTAATTTTCCACATATGTCATTTAAAAATATTAAAATAAGCAATGTGAATTGCAGAATAATGAGAATAAGTTTTACAGGAGAACACAGTTACGAGATAAATATTCAATCAAATTATGCAGAAGATTTATGGATTAAATGTATGGAAGCAGGAAAAGAATTTAATTTAACACCTTACGGTACTGAAACAATGCACCTTTTAAGAGCTGAAAAAGGATTTATAATTACTGGTCAAGATACAGATGGAACATTAACTCCTTCAGATTTACAAATGGATTGGATTATAGGAAAAAAGAAATTTGATTTTATTGGCAAAAGATCACTTTATAGAAGTGATACAATTAGAGAAGATAGGAAACAATTAGTTGGTCTTTTAACAGACGATCCGAAAGAAGTTTTAGAAGAAGGGGCACAATTAGTTGAAAATATCAACACAAAACCTGTTGAAATGTTAGGACATGTCACTTCTAGTTATTTCAGCCCTAATTTGAATAAGTCAATAGCCCTCGCTGTTGTAAAGAGTGGAAAAAAACTTAAAGGTAAAAAACTTATAGTGCCAATGGAAAATAAAAATATAAATGTAACAATAACTGACACCGTATTTTATGACAAAGAAAATAAGAGGCTAAATGCTTAGTTTTAATCCGCCAATTAAAGAAGAAAAAAACTACAATGATTTAAAAATTGTAGAAATTGAGCCAACTATAAAAATTAATTTAAGAAGTAATAAAAGAGAATTTTCAACAAAAATTGGAAAAATTTTGTCAATTTTACCACCTAACGAAGCAAATACTTCATCAGGTAACGAAAGTTATAGTTTGTTATGGTTAAGCCCTGATGAATGGCTAATATATTCAAACAATATGAATGACACATTAGATAATCAAATTGAATTAGAGAATAATTTATTTAATGAAATATCTAAGCTAAATCAAGGAGCTGTTACTAATGTTTCTGATCATTGGGTAATGATTAATTTAAAAGGTAGTAAAATATTTGATTTACTTTCAAAAAGCTGTCCTTTTAACTTTAAAGATTTCAAAAAAAAGAAAGGCTCAGTAGTTCAAACTGTTTTAAACCATGTAGATGTAATTATGCATAACAAAGATGAGAATGATTTAAACCTATTCGTCAGAAGGTCATTTTCAGAGGATTTATGGTTGTGGATTAATGATAGCGCTCGTTTTCTCTAAACGGCTTTTTAAATAAATAATTAGTATACTTAAATAAATTCCTGAGAATATCCAATTTACAGCTGCCCAAATCCAAAAAAAGATCTCAAAACTTGCATTTATGTACTTGGCAAGAACAAAAACCATTACCGGATTAAATCCATTTCTAAATAAATTAGATATCATTGCATATTCAGCCTTTTTAATAGCCATAAATAAACCATTAGAGAGAAAAAAAATAGGATAAGCAGGTAAAATAAATGCGCAAATTTTTAAATATCTAGATCCAAAATCTATGACTGTAATATCAGATGAAAATACACTCATAATTAAATCAGATAATATAAACAACATTGAACCTGATATAATCATTATTAAGAATGAATATTTAATCGATGTGAAGTAAGCTTCTTTTACTCTATTAAAATTTTTAGCACCAAAATTTTGTGAAATAATTGATATAATCGCTGTATTTATTCCTAATATTGGTAAAAGCACTACTTGCTCTATTCTTGTCCCTACTCCATATCCAGCTACTGCATATTCACCTGAAATACCAATGTAAGCTAAAACAATTGCTGCTGTAATTGAATATGCAAAAATTGAAACTACAATCGGCATTGCTGTAAAAAAAATATTAGTAAAATAATATATTTTTGGAATTAAATGCTCTTTAAGAATTTCTTTTATTCTTTCATTTTTTAAAACTTTCAAAAAAATAATTAAAAAAGCAATTAGTTGAGATACTATTGTTGAAATCTTTTTTGATAAGAGGCAATTTTAGAAACTTGAATTGCAAAATCAAATCTTGAAATGTCTGTGGCTAACTTAGCTGATAATACCTCACTGCCTTGCTCAATGTTTTCATTAGCGAGATATCTCAATATATGTTTAGTATATTTATCTTTGTTTAACTCATCTAACAAATAAACAATTTTAACTAAATCTTTTTTATAAAAATTTTCTGCAAGATCTTTATCAACATCCATCAATTCATTTAATGCAAAAGTTTCGTTAGGAGATATTTTTAAATGAGATAATTGACCATAATAAGTTGTTAGAAATTTAGAACTTTCTTTATACCATTTGTATGCTTCTTCGCTATTTCCTAATATCTCATTTGATCTTCCTAGCCAATAAGCACCTCTTGAAAGACTAATTGGATATCCAACATTGTTATAAAATTTTGTGAAATGATCAATTGCGAGCAATGGATCATTCAAAAAACTCAATGCAATCCATCCACTCATCCACTCTGCATCTGCAAATTCAGGACCCTCGGTCAGACCATGTCTACTAGTTAATTTATAAGCGGTTGTAAATTTTTTTTTATAAATTAGTGACCTTGCTATAATTGACCTTTCCTTCCACCACTTGTCTGGTCTTACCATATAATCTTTGGTATTTTTAATTTTTGTTAATATTTCTAGTGAACTATCTACTCTTCCTCTTTTCCTTCTCCATTTAAGACGGTCATAATTCAATCCTGCATCATTTTTTAAATGTGAAGGAACTTTGCTGATTGCTGTGTCTACGCCATAAGATTTACTCATTAACAATTGTCTCGCTGTATAAAGCAATTGCTCATTTTGAGGCAGATATCTTAACATTCTTTTCAAATCCCAATATTTATTTTCCCAAGCTAAATAATCTGCTCTCTTAATGTAATCTTCATTATTTAAATATTTTTTAAATTTTTTTCTAAAAGATCTTAACTCTACTTTAGTTAAATCTGCGGTTATCCAACCTTTTTTTAATAAAGTTACACCTTTAGAAATTTCGCCTGATAAAATATAGCTTTCACCTAAAATTATTTCCCCATACCCGCTTAAAGGTTTTTCATTCTCAAAATACTTAATAATTTTTTTTGGTGACATTATTTTTGTTGAAAGTTTATGCTCAGATAAATATTTAATTCTTCCCATTCTAGGATAATCATTGTTTCGGTCTATGAAACTTTTATAATCAAAAAAAGATGCTGTATTTCCCACTGCTATTAAATGATTCCATTGAATAAAATTATATATTGATTTGTCTTTTGCTTTTTTTGCAATTCTTTCTGCTTCAAACCAATTTCTTTTTTCCATTAATTTGATAGCTTGGCGAGCAATACTAAAGTCTTTTTCAGAATAATATTTGGATTTTTTAGCTACAATTTTTTTGTCTTTTTTGACAATAAGAGGCTTTGTTTTGGGGAGAATTACACCATCAACAATCTTTATTGTTTTTTTCTTTTGATCAGATTGCTGAATTTCATTTTCATCTATTTGATAAGGTTTTTTTGGTGGAATTAGAAAATTACTTATTTTAGTCTTTTCTAAAGTTTTTTCTGAAATTATAGGTTTTTTTTGTGGAATTAAAACACCATCAGATAAAATTCTAAGGGGCAATATTAAAAATAATAGGTTTATTAACAGAATTTTTATAATTTTATCTTTCATAAAATATCAAACGATTCTACAAACTATGTTATAAATATTTATGTTTAAAGGATCAAATGTTGCTATAGTTACCCCATTTAAGAACAATAAGCTAGACGAAGAAGCTTATATAAAGCTTATTAATTTTCATTTGGAAAACGGTACTAATGGTTTAGTACCAGCGGGTACCACAGGGGAGTCACCAACGCTTAATCATGACGAACACGAAAAGGTTATAGAAATTTGTATTAAAGAAGCAAATGGTAAAATACCAGTTATTGCTGGAACAGGATCAAATTCAACTGATGAGGCGGTAGCTTTAACAAAACATGCTGAAAAAGCAGGAGCAGATGGTGTTTTGGTTGTGACACCTTATTATAATAAACCTACTCAAGATGGATTGTATGAACATTATAAAAAAATTAATGATAACACAAATTTACCAATTATAATTTATAATATACCTAGCAGATGTGT
>CACFYR010000025.1 GCA_902570505.1 uncultured Pelagibacteraceae bacterium
TCTTGAACTTTTGCCTTTGCATATCCACTTCCTATTTTGGGAAGATAATATGAAACATTTTTGTTTAAATTAATTTTCTTATTCTTTAACAGCTCACCTACAAATAAATTCGCAAACATTTTAGTAATCGACATAATTGTTTGAGGTTGATTGTACGAAAAATCTTTTGCATACTTTTCAAATAAGATATTTTGGCCATTTCCGACAATCAAAGAGCAGAAAGATTTGTTCTTTGTTAACCTCTTAACTAGTGGCTTTACTCCAATTTCTTTTTTGTAATTTTTTTTTAGTTTTAAAATCAAGTCTGACCTTAAAAAAAGCCCGTATCTATTTATTTTGTGAAGGTTCCTGTAACCAAATCTTCTTGTTTTAGGAAGATTCCATAAAGCTTTATTATCTTTGATAGTAGCTAGCTCCGGATTTTTATATGATATTATTTTAACCAAACTTTAAAGACTTATTTTTTTCATACTTTTGATGGTAACCTTCAGCTTTACAATAATTTTTTTCTTTTGAAACTTTTGTTGAAACTTTTCCATCTAGTTTTTTATTCATTTCATCTAGTACTTTTTCAGCAATCTCTTTTTCTTCATCATTTGCATAAAAAATTTCTGATCTATATTGAATCCCAACATACGTACCTTGTCGATTAACTTGTGTAGAGTCGTGAAGCTCAAAAAATAATCTAACCATATCCTCATATGATTTTGTTTTTTCATCATACTGAACTTTTACAACTTCTATGTGACCAGTATCGCCACCACATACAGCTTTATATGTTACATTCGGTTCATCCCCGCCACAATATCCACACTCAGTAGATATTATTCCATCAATACCTTCGTATTTTTTTTCGTCCCAAAAACAACCTATTCCACCAATGAATGTTTTCATAAGTTTATAATATATCAATTTTTTAAAATTGATATTGCTTTTATTTCTTCAACTCCAATACCGCAGCATCCACCGATTATCTGAGCTCCGTTATTTTTCCAACTTTTGGCTTTATCTAAATAATCTTTTGGTTGAATGTTATCTTTAAATTTCCATTCAGGTTTTTCAAAATACCCTCTGTTTGGATATGCACCAATTATCTGTTTATAATTATCCTTTAATATTTTTATAGCTTCTTCAGTAACACTCATATTTGAATGCGCTACCAAGATTGGTCCTGAGTGTATTTGTTTAAATTTGTAAAGCGAGTCTTTAAAATTTTCATAAATCTGAGGTTTGTCATTTTTTACGTCATCGTCATAACCTAGATAAATTTGCTTATTTTTGTCAAATACACACGATATAGAAAGCCATATAGGTAAATTTATTTTCTTGGAACATTGTAAAAGAGTTTCAACAATTTCATACTGAGATGACATTGCTTCTAGTATTATTAGATCACAGCCTGAGTTATATAAAATTTTTAAATGCTCGTTAAAACTTGGTAACATGTTTTCAACACCATCTTTTAAAAAATAACCATAAGTGGATACTGATCCTGCAACAGCAACATTTTTACCATCAGCAGCTTCTTTTGCAATTTCAACACTTTTGAAATTGCATTCTTCGATTAAGTTTCCATAACCATATTTTTTCATAGATATGGGTGTTGAGGCATAAGTATTTGTTGTGATTACATCGGCACCTGCATTTATATAATTATTATGCACTTTTAATAATTTGTCAGGACTATCTAACGAACATCTTCCACACCATAGGCCTTTATCCATTTTTGCTCCAACCTTTTGCAATTCTCCTCCAATACCACCATCTAAAATGATTGTCTTACCTTGTTTTAATCTTTCATCAATAAATGAATATGTCATTGAAGCTATTTGTTGTTTGTAAAAGCGCAGATTTTATTTCCATCTAGATCACGAATATATGAATAGTAAACACCTGAACCTTCAGGTCTTTCACCGCCACTGCCTTCACTAGTGCCACCGGCTTTTAAAGCAATTTCGTGAAATTTATCTACTATTTCTCTCGATGAAACTAAAAAAGAAACTTGTGTTCCATTTCCAAATGTTGCTGTTTTTTTATTTGCAGGCTTAGTCACATAAAATTCAATACTACCATCACCATTATTTTGTGTGTAGCCTGCACAGACTTCATCAGTATCTTTTCTCGTTAAATTTATAATTTTTAGTACTTCATCATAAAAAATAATTGCCTTATCAAGATTGTTAGTTCCAACCATTACATAACCAATCATTTCAATTTTTCCACTCGGTGATTGTTTTAACTTCTAAATATTCATGAAGGCCCCATGTTCCACCTTCACGTCCGTTTCCAGATTGTCTATATCCCCCAAAAGGTGTTCCAGAATCCGCGGGTTTATGATTTACATAAACAATTCCTGATCTTAATTTCTTTGAGACTCTTTTAGCTTTTTCCTTATCTTCTGTTTGTAGATAATTTCCTAGGCCATATTCAGTATCATTTGTTATTTTGATAGCTTCCTCTTCATTTTCGAAAGGTATTATAGACAAAACCGGACCAAATATTTCCTCTTTTGCTATCCTCATGTCATTATTTACGTCAGTAAATACAGTTGGCTTTATAAAATAACCTTTCTTAAAGTTTTCAGGTTTGTCTGGTCCTCCTGCAACTAAAGTTGCACCCTCATCTATTCCGCTTTTAATAAGACTTTGAATTTTATCAAACTGTGTTTTAGATATTACTGGACCAATATGTTCACCAGCTTTTGACGCTAAATCTACTTTAATTTTATTTGCTTCATCTGCAGCTTCCTCGACTGCTCTTTTGTAAATGGATTTTTCAACTAACATTCTTGTTGGAGCATCACAAGATTGTCCCGAATTACTCATGACATTTCTAATTCCATCTCTAACCGCATCTGGATAGGAGTCTGCGAAAACAATATTTCCACCTTTCCCACCCAACTCTAAACAAACTCTTTTAATAGTATCAGCTGCATTTTTAGTTATTAATTTTCCTGCTCTAGTAGAACCTGTAAAAGAAACCATATCAACATCAGGATGTCCTGATAAGTCTGTTCCAACACCTGGACCATCCCCATTGACTAAATTAAAAACACCAGCAGGAAAACCTGCCTCATGTATCATTTCTGCAAATAACATTCCTGAAAGTGGAGCAATTTCTGAAGGCTTTAATATCATAGTGCATCCTGTTGCAAATGCCGGTATCACCTTTAGTGCAATTTGATTTATAGGCCAGTTCCAAGGAGTTATTAAACCACATACTCCAATCGGTTCATAAACAATGTGATTAACGGAACCATTATCAAACCCAGGCTCAAAATTAAAATCTTTTAATCTTTTTATAAAATCTTCTATGTGACCTGCGCCTGATGAGGTTTGATTTGCAGAGCACCAATCTTTAGGACAACCTAATTCGGTTGTAATTGCATCCGTCATATCATCCCATCTTGCTTTGTATATCATTAGAAGTTTTTCTAAGAATTGTAACCTTTCTTTTTTAGAAGTTTCTTTCCATGTTTCAAAGGCATTTCTTGCTGCCTTTACAGCAGAATTTGTATCATCTGAACTTCCTAAGTTAATAACAGCACACACCTCTTCAGTAGAGGGATTGATAACTTCAAAATTATTTGGGTTTTTTGGATCTACCCATTCACCATTTATATAAAATTTTTTTTTATCTAACATAAATTATTGTAGCATAATTGTTAAATTTCATAACCTTTTTTTTGAATTTCAAAATCTTTTAACTCTTTTGGAAAACCTGGTGCTCTAAATTTTAATTTATACTTATCCTCTAATCTTTTAACGACCATTGATGACCAAGCTCTAGATCCATATTGTTTTTGAGCTTTATTAAAAATGTTTAGAATAAATGGTGATATTTCTAATGGTGTTTTTAGTTTTTTAGATAGATCATTGAATAATTTCATATCTTTTTTAACCAAATCCATTGTAAAATTAATATTGTAAGAGCCATTTAATATTACCTGACTTTCCGTTTCATGAACAAAGGAATTTCCAGATGAAGCGGCTATTCCTTTATAAACTTTATTTAAGTTTAATTTCGATTTTTTCGCTACAGTCCATGCTTCTCCAAGTGCAGCTAGATGAACAGATGCTAGATAATTTGTTATAACTTTTAAAATTGAAGCTGTGCCTAATTCTCCAGTATATAAAATTTTTTTGCCCATGCATTTTAAAACAGGCAAAACCTTTTTAAAAATTTTTTTGTCGCCACCCGCAAAAATTGAAATATTTCCAGTTGCTGCTCTATGACAACCTCCACTAACCGGTACATCTAGTGCATGAGAACCTTTTTTCTTGACCATAATTCCTATTCTTTTTACCTCTGATTGATCAGTTGTACTCATTTCAAGCCAAATTTTATTTTTTGACAAACCTTCAAGCACTCCATTTTTAGCAGTCATAACTTTAGAACATGCTTTAGGTGATGGAAGACAGGTAATAACTATGTCACTATTTTCTGCTAGTTCTTTTGGAGAGCTGGCAATAACTGCTCCTTTTGTTTTAAATTTTCTTGATAATTTAGTATCTAAATCTCTTACAATTAGTTTATATCTTCTCTTAATTAAGTTATTTGCTAGTTTTCCACCAACATTACCTAAGCCAATAAAACCTATTTTCATTTTTGTCTCATTCGTTAAAAATTATAATCTAATAATATATTTAAAAAAATAAAATGCATTTAAAAAGATTAACCTTAATTCTTGTGATTATGTTTTATAACTTGCCAGCTTTTGGTGAGATAATAAAACCAAATAATGGAATAGAACCAATTCAAGTTGTGAAAATCCAATTAAGAGGCTTGATGAATAATGATAAACCTACTAAAGACAGTGGAATAGAACAAACATGGGAATTTGCCCACCCAAACAATCAAAGATACACTGGGCCATTAGGTAAATTTAAGTCGATGCTTAAGGGTGCATCATACTCAATGCTTTTAAATCACAAAGAGCATAAAGTAGATCAAATTTATTTAACAAAAGAAGTTGCAATGTATGAAGTAACTATAATGGATGAAGAAAAAAAATATTATAAATTTCAGTGGAAAGTTGAAAAATATAAATCATCTGGACCTTTAAAAGATTGCTGGTTAACCACTTCAGTTTCTCAACCTTTAGACATGGGTTCATCAATATAATGGATAAGTGGCCTTTTTATAAAAAACTTCCTGTCTTGATGGCTATTCTATGTATACCACCAATTGGAGCAACCCAAATTGGATGGTATTTCTTTGGAAAGGTTATTGGGCTTAACTGCGGCATGGTAGCTGGAGCTATCAGTGTAAGCGTTGCAGCTTATTTGTTATACATTAGAGGTTGGAGAGATTCTGACGACGAACAATAGATTTTTGTTTCGTAAAATATTAAAATTTAGTAGAAATCATTAAATGAAAAATAAAGCAAAAGTAGTTGTAGTTGGTGGAGGTGTTGTTGGTGTAAGTGCACTGTATCACCTAGCAAAAAAGGGCTGGTCAGATGTTGTTTTAGTAGAAAGAAAAGAATTAACTTCAGGATCTACTTGGCATGCTGCAGGTTTGCTTCCTTTGTTTAATATGAGTTACTCAGTTGGACAATTACATAAATATGCTGTGAATTTATACAAAACACTTGAAGAGGAAACAGGAAAAAATGTAGGCTTTAGTGTTGTTTCAAATATTAGATTAGCAAGTAATAAAGATAGAATGGATGAGTATTATCAATATGCAGGTGTTGCTCAAACTATAGGGGTAAAAGTTAATTTTTTAAAACCTGAACAGGTAAAAGAGATTTGGCCTTTATGTAATACAGATGATTTAGTTGGGGCAATACAACATCCTGAGGATGGTTATATTCAACCCGCAGATTTAACACAAGCATTAGCTACAGGGGCTAGAAATAGAGGAGCTGAAATTTATAGAAACACAACAGTCCTTGGAATTAAACAAACAAAAAATGGTTGGGTAGTTGAAACTGATAAAGGTTCAATAGAATGCGAGCACGTAATTTCGTGTTCTGGAAATTTTGCAAGACAAACAGGTAAAATGGTAGGTTTAGATATTCCAGTCATTCCTGTAGAACATCAATACATAGTAACAGAGCCTCATCCAGAAATTCAAAAAAGAAAAAAAGATGGACTACCTGAAATGGGAGTATTAAGAGATAGTGATAGCAGATGGTACATGAGAGAAGAAGCAGGGGGACTTATTTTAGGCCCATATGAAGACGGCGCACCGGCATGCTATGTTGATGGTCCTTCAAAGGAATCAGAATATGAATTATTTCAAGAGGATTTAGAGAGACTTGCTCCTCATATTGAGGGTGCAATTCATCGTGTTCCGGCTTTTGGTGAAGTTGGAGTTAAAAAAGTTTACAACGGTGCAATTTGTTATACTCCAGATGGCAACCCTATAGTCGGACCAGCATGGGGTTTAAAAAATTTTTGGATTAATGAGGGTCACAGTTTCGGAATAACTGCAGCAGGAGGAGCAGGTTGGCAATTAGCTGAGTGGATAGTAGATGGTGAACCTACAATTGATATGTTAGGTGTTGAACCAAGAAGGTATGGTGATTACTGTTCCAAATCTTACTTGAAAGCAAAAAATGAGGAAGCTTACAGCCATGTATTTATAACTCATTTTCCTGATGAGGAGAGACCTGCAGCAAGACCCTTAAGAACCGCGCCGTGTTACGACCGAATGAAAAAATTAGGAGCTGTATTTGGTCAAAAATTTGGATGGGAAAGACCAAACTTTTTTGCAACAGATGGCATGGAACAAAAAGATGATTGGTCTTTTAGAAGATCAAAATGGTTTTCTGCAATTGAGAAAGAATGCAAAAATGTTAGAGAGAATGTGGGTCTATTAGATATGACAGCATTTGCTAAATGTAGAATTAAAGGACCAAAAGCTGAGGAATTTTTAGATAATCTTGTAGCAAACAAATTACCAAAAAAAGTTGGAAGAATTAATTTATGTCACGCTTTAAATACAAAAGGTGGTGTTCACTCTGAATTTACTATCATGAGAGAGGCAGAGGACAGTTTTTATCTTGTATCTGCAGGAGCTTTTCAAAGATTAGATCATGATTGGATATTAAAATGGATGCCTAGTGATGGTTCAGTTCAGTTCGAAAACTTAACAAATAGTACTGGTGTTTTGGTTGTGTCGGGACCAAAAGCACGAGAATTGATGACAAGAGTTTCTAAAGATGATTTCTCAAACGAAAACTTTAAGTGGTTGAGTGCTAAAAATGTAGATGTAGGATATGCTCCTGTAAATGCGATGAGAGTAAATTTTGTCGGTGAGCTTGGTTGGGAACTTCATCATCCAATTGAGTATCAAAATCATATATTTGATAAATTAATGGAAGCTGGGAAAGATTTAGGTATTAAGCCATTTGGTATTAGGGCAATGAACAGTTTAAGAGTTGAAAAATCATATAAATTGGTAGGTACAGAACTTTCAATTGAGTATTCACCTTATGAAAGTGGATTAGATAGATTTGTACACCCGAATAAGGGAAAATTTATTGGTTTAGACTCTCTTAATAAATGGAGAGAAAAAGGATTTGATAACAAATTAGTTACATTGGAAGTTCATAATATTGAGGATGCAGATGTTTTGGGAAACAATCCAATTTATGAAAACGGAAGTGTAATTGGACGAGCAACGGGTGGTGATTACGGTTTTAGATTAGGAAAATCTATAGCTTTAGGTATGGTTAAACCAGAATTAGCTAACGTTGGTCAAAAATTAAAAATAGAAATTTTAGGAAAGAAACATGAGGCTACTATATTAGAGGAAAGCCCTTATGATCCTGAAAATAAATTATTGAGAGCATAATGAAAATTCTAGTAGCTGTTAAAAGAGTGATTGATTATAATGTTCAAATAAGAGTTAAGGATGATAACAGTGGCATTGTTACTGAAAATGTAAAAATGTCTACCAACCCTCCTGATGACAATGCAATTGAAGAAGCAGTCAAAATTAAAGAGGCTGGAAAAGCAACTGAAATTGTAGCCATAACAATTGGCGATGATAAAGCTCAAGAAACTGTTAGAAAAGCTTTAGCAGTAGGAGCTGACAGAGGAATTCATGTTAAGGCTGAAGGAATAATTGAACCGTTAGCAGTTTCAAAAATACTTAAAGCTGTAGTGGAAAAAGAAAAACCTGATTTAGTATTTATGGGTAAACAGGCGATTGATGATGATTGTAACCAAACAGGTCAAATGTTAGCAGCTTTATTAAATTGGCCTCAAGCAACATTTGCGTCAAAAATTGAAATAAAAGACAAAAGCCTAGAAGTTACAAGAGAAGTGGACGAGGGGCTGGAAACTATAGAAGTTAATGTGCCAGCAATTGTGACTTGTGATTTAAGATTAAATGAACCAAGATATGCATCATTGCCAAATATAATGAAAGCAAAAAAAAAACCTTTAGATCAGATGAGTGCTACAGATTTAGGCATTGATACCAAACCAAGAATCGAGCAAATTAAAGTTGAAGAGCCGCCAAAAAGAAAAGCAGGAATTAAAGTAGCTAATGTGGCTGAATTAGTTAACAAATTAAAAAATGAGGCTAAAGTAATTTAATGTCAGTATTATTAATAGCAGAACACAACAACAAAGAACTTAAACCGTTTACGCTTAATGTTATAAATGCAGCTAAGCAAATAGATGAAGATATTCACGTATTACTAATTGGACACAATGCAGACTCGGTTGCAAAACAAATATCAGAAGTCTCTGGAGTAAAAAAAATTATACATGTAGATAATGTAATATATGAAAATTATGTTGCTGAAAATTTTGTTCCTGTAATTTTAAAAAATGCTGAAGGCTATACTCATATTGTTAGTGCAGCAAATACATTTGGAAAAAATTTAATGCCAAGAGTTGCAGCAAATTTAGATACTTCTCAAATAAGTGATATTATTAAAGTTATTTCGAATGATACTTTTTTAAGACCAATTTATGCAGGAAATGCATTTGCTACTGTTAAAAGTAATGATCCAAAAAAATGTATTACAGTCAGACCAACATCTTTTGACCCTGCACCCTCAACCGGAGGTTCAGCTGAAATAGTTAAAGGTGAAGCTAGCGAAGAGTATTCATTAACAAAATTTATAAAAAAAGAGGAAATTAAGTCTGATAGACCCGAGTTGGGAACCGCTAGAATAGTAATATCTGGAGGAAGAGGTTTGCAAAGTGGAGATAATTTCAAATTAATCACTGCTGTAGCTGACAAATTAAACGCCGCTATAGGAGCTTCCAGAGCCGCAGTTGACGCAGGATATATTACAAACGATCATCAGGTTGGTCAAACTGGGAAGGTAGTAGTGCCCGATTTATATATCGCAGTTGGAATTTCAGGTGCAATTCAACATTTAGCTGGCATGAAAGAAAGCAAAGTTATTGTTGCAATAAATAAAGATGGAGAAGCGCCCATTTTTAGCGTTGCTGATTATGGTTTAGAAGCTGATCTTTTTGAAGCACTCCCACAATTTTTAGAAGAATTGAACAAATTAAACACTATACAAAAATAACAAATATTGTAAAAAAATCATATGGCCAGAGAAGTGATGGAATATGATGTTGTAATTGTAGGTGGTGGACCATCAGGTTTATCAGCTGCAATAAAACTAAAACAAATTAACCCGGATATAAATGTATGTGTACTAGAGAAAGCATCAGAAATTGGTGCTCACATTTTATCTGGCAATGTATTTGAAACAAGAGCACTTGATGAATTATTTCCTAATTGGAAAGAATTGAATGCACCAGTCAAAACAAAAGTTACTAAAGAAAAATTCTTATTTTTAGGTAAGACAAAATCTTTTAGTTGGCCAACATGGCTGTTACCCAAAGTTCAACAAAACCATAACAATTATATTATTAGTCTAGCAAATATGTGTAGGTGGCTTGCTGAAAAAGCTGAAGAACTTGGCGTAGAAATTTTTCCAGGATTCCCCGCTAGTGAAATAATTTATAAAGAAGATGGTTCAGTAAAAGGTGTGGCAACACAAGATATGGGAATTGATAAAGAGGGCAATAGAAAAGACAGCTTTGAGTCAGGTATCGAATTACACGCAAAGGTAACAGTTTTTGCTGAAGGTTGCAGAGGTCACTTAGGAAAACAATTAATTAAAAAATTTGATCTAAACAAAGGTAAAGATCCACAACAATATGGAATAGGTTTGAAAGAAATTTGGGAAGTTGACGAAACTCAACATGAAGAGGGTCTGGTAATGCATACTGCTGGCTGGCCATTGGATAACAAAACATATGGTGGTAGTTTTATGTATCATGCAGAAAATAAACAAATATTTTTAGGATATGTTATTGGTTTAGATTATAAAAATCCCCACTTATCTCCTTTTGACGAGTTTCAAAGATTTAAAACTCATCCGTCAATAAAAAAGTACATAGAGGGTGGAAAAAGGATTTCTTATGGTGCAAGAGCTTTAATTGAGGGAGGTTTGCAAAGTTTACCACAGATGTTTATGCCTGGTGCACTTCTAATTGGATGTGATGCAGGAACTCTAAATATGCCTAAAATTAAAGGTTCTCATACCGCAATGAAAAGCGGAATGATAGCTGCCGAAGCTATTATAGAACATTTACAAAATAATAAATCATTATCAAATTACCAGGAAAGGTTT
>CACFYR010000026.1 GCA_902570505.1 uncultured Pelagibacteraceae bacterium
TATTTTTATTTGGAAGGTATGAATTTGTTAGTAATGCTACTTTATAAATTTCACTAGCATCCTTAGATAAGTTTAAAGTTTTAATTTTTTTTATTATCGATTTAATTTGGTCTCCGTCAGTATTCTTCCACATGTCAATATCTAAATTATTTTCCTGTGGATCATATAGTCCTATCAATTGCATTTCTTGTTTTCCAATTATGTCAAAACTAGATATGGTTTGATTGTTATTTTCTATTTTTATATCTGAAGAAATAATACTTGTATTATTTTTTTTATTTTCATCCTCTGCCATTTCAGAGTCTAAATTCTTTATATCCCAAATATCTACGGGCTCATTTGAATAGGACAATGAAATTTCAAAAAATAAAAATAATGAAAAAAAAAAAACTAAATTATTTGATGATTTTGATATTTTCATTTGGTACTTGTTTTTCAATAATTTTATTTGGCGAAGGAAATTTGATTCTATCTATTAATAAAAAAACACCATAAATGACAATCGCAACTATACCAATTTTTAAAATGTATCGACTGAAGTAATTTGATAGAGCTGGTCTTGTATTTTTGCGAAATTGCATATATCGTTAAATAATTTCAAATTAAGACATATTTATGTTTTTTCAATACCGAACTTATGACATCTAACAAAAACTTGGTACTTATTGGCATGATGGGATCAGGAAAATCTACTGTTGGAGGTGAATTAGCACAGAAATTAAAGTTAGGATTTATAGATACAGACAAGGAAATTGAAAAATTAGAAAAAAAAACTATTAAAAAAATATTTGATATTAATGGTGAAGATTATTTTAGAAAAATAGAGGAAAAAATTGTTCTTGATAAACTGAATTTATCTAAAAAAATTATAGCTTTAGGAGGTGGCAGTTATCTAAACAATGAAGTTAGAAAATATTCTAAAAAAAAATGTTTCGTTATATGGCTACACTGGGAAAATGATACATTAATTAATAGAATTTCTAAAAATAAAAAAAGACCAAAAATAGTGAATTTGTCAAAAAGAGAATTGCATAATTTGATAAATGATAGGAACTTGGTGTATAAACAAGCGGACTTTAAATTAAATTGCGAGAGTCTTAATAAAAGTCAAATAATTGAAAAATTAAAATTTATTTATGAAAATAAAATCACTAAAAGTTAATACAAAACAAAAAAAATATTCAATTTACTTTAATAATAATTTAACAAATGAAATAAATAAAATATTAGATAAAGAAAGGTTTAAATTTGAAAAATGTTTAATTGTTTACGACAGTAAAATTAAAAGAAATTTTGTAGAAAAACTTTTAAAAAGAATAAAATCACCAAAAAAATATAGTCTAAGACTAATCTCAAGTGAAACGAATAAGAATTTTAAGAATGTGAATTTAATAATTAAATATCTTCTAAAAGAAAAATTTTCTCGTAATGACTGCGTCATTTCTTTAGGAGGGGGTATTGTAGGTGATCTAAGTTCTTTTGCGGCAAGTATTTTTAAAAGAGGAATAAAATTTATTAATATACCTACAACACTGTTAGCTCAAGTAGATGCTAGTATAGGTGGAAAGACTGGTATAAATGATAAAGTATACGGAAAAAATCTAATTGGAACTTTCTATCAACCAGATCTGGTTTTAATAGATATAAATTTTTTAAAAACGTTAAACTATAGAGAGTTGATATGCGGATATGCAGAGATTTTTAAGCACAGTTTGATATCAAGTAAAAAAAATTTTTTATATTTGGATAAATTTATTAAAAAAATTTTACTACTTAAGAAATCATATTTAACTAGGGCTGTTATTGAAAGTTGTAAAATTAAAAAAGAAATTGTGGAGAAAGATGAAAGGGAAAAAAATCTTAGACAAGTTTTAAACCTGGGTCACACATTTGGTCATGCATATGAAGCAGCTTGTAACTATACAAAAAATTTGAACCATGGTGAGGCAGTAATTTTAGGCATAAAAACAGCAGTAAAATTTAGTTTCAAAAAAAAATATCTTAATAAAATTGCGTATAATAAGATAATGATGCATATAAAAAAAATAAATTTTAAGTTAAGTGTTAACAAAATCTTTAAAAAGAAAGATATAAATAAAATTTTAGGATTTATGCTTAATGACAAAAAAAATGTATCTAGTAAAATAAATTTAGTATTATTAAAAGGAATTGGGTCACCAATAATTAATAAACCTTTCCACTCAAATGAGATTAAAAAATTTTTTTTAAAAGAATTAATTAATCTTTAATTGTATTGAATGAATGTATTCTTTAATTTCATGATCTAAAATTTTATAAATTTTTTTTGTAGTATCTAACTTTTTTTTGTTTTGTAAGTATTTCGATTTAATGTGTACTCTTATATGAAATTTATCTTTTTCATGAGATAAATGTTTCGTGTGAAGGAAAGTTTTATCCTGTATTTCAATTTGATCAATATTTAAATTTTCACTTATTTTCTTTTTTACAATTTCTATAAGTTGATTTATATCCATACTTATAAGACTATTATAAATGAAAAATATTTGCGACTGGAATAATTGTAAAAAAGAGGGAGAATTTAAAGCGCCAATTGAGAGAGATAATAGTAAAAAATATAGACTCTTATGTTTGGAACATATAAGGGAATTTAATAAAAATTGGAATTATTTTAACGGAATGAGTGACGAACAAATAATTAATTTTATTAAATCTGATCTTACTTGGCACAAACCAACTCAGAATTTTGGATCCTCTGATAATTTTTTCAAAGTATTGTGGAATAATGCATTAAAAGACGACGAAGCAAATGGAAAGTTTGATCCAAGTTTTGACCATATGAGACAATATAGATTTGATCAAAATGATATCAAGGCATTTAAAATTCTTGGAATTAACGTAGGTTTAAAGTGGGACAAAATACAGGAAAAATTTAAAAAACTTGTCAAAAAATTACACCCTGATATGAATGCAGGTAACAAAAAATTTGAAGATAAGCTAAAAGTGGTTACTCTTGCTTATAATCAATTAAAAAATACATACAGGAAAAAAATTGATAGAAAATATTAAAACACAACCTGACATTAAAATCTCAATAAAACAAACTTTTGGAATTGATACGGACATGGAAGTCGATGCTTTTTCCAAAAAAAGTGAACTTGTGCCTGAAATTGATAAAGATTACGTTTTTGATAAAGATACTACTCTTGCGATATTAAGTGGATTTCTTCATAATAAAAAAGTTATAGTCCATGGATATCATGGGACAGGTAAGAGTACCCATATTACACAAATTGCAGCTAGGTTAAATTGGCCTTGTGTAAGAATAAATTTAGACTCCCACATTAGTAGGATTGATCTTATTGGAAAAGATGCAATTTCATTAAAAGATGGGAAACAAATCACAGAGTTTAAAGAAGGTATCCTACCATGGTCCTTTCAAAACCCAGTTGCACTAGTTTTTGATGAATACGACGCAGGAAGAAGTGATGTGATGTTTGTTCTTCAAAGAATTCTAGAGAGTGACGGTTATTTTACTCTTTTAGACAAGAATAAAGTGGTAAAACAAAATAAGTATTTTAGATTATTTGCTACCGCAAACACTATTGGTCTTGGTGATACAACAGGTCTTTATACTGGAACACAGCAAATTAACCAAGCGCAACTTGATAGATGGGAAATTGTCACTTCGTTAAATTATCTTTCCGAAGAAAAAGAAATGAAAATTATTTTGTCAAAAAATAAAAAATTAGACAATCCAAATGGAAAAGAAAAAATATCTAATATGATTAAAGTTGCTTCTTTAACAAGAAAAGGTTTTATAGCTGGAGATATATCAACCGTAATGAGTCCACGAACTGTTCTTAATTGGAGCTATAACGCTGAAATATTTAATGATGTTGGATATTCATTTAGAGTAACTTTTTTAAATAAATGCGATGATGCAGAAAAAAGTATTATTGCGGAGTATTATCAAAGGTGTTTTGGTGAAGATCTTCCTGAATCATTAAAGAATATTAAAATCTGATGAAAAAAAATGAGGAGGATTTAAAGAATAAATTTAAGCAAGCTCTGATTAGCACTTACAAAGCAATCTCTTTTGACTTAATAAAACCTGGAAAATCAGACAAAAACCAAGAGGAAAAGTCTTATAATTTAGATAATTTGGATAATTACAGTATTGGTACTAACTTTGATAAATTAAGAGCTAAAGTTGACTCCGATGCTTTAAGAAAACGTTATAGTAATTTTCAAATATTCAATAAATATAAACCATATAATAATAATGAAAAAAAATTATATGAAATTTCAGAAAAAATAAGATGTGAATATTTAGGATACTTAAAATTTGCAGGTATAAAAAAAAATTTAAAAGAATCATATGAAAAAAAAATTAAAATTTATGATAAATTAAAAATTGATTCTAAAAATGATGTTAAAATAGAAACTGCATTTGAACTGTACTTAATTGATAATATACTTGATGTTAATTTAATTAATAACAGTAAAAAAATGCTTAATTATTGGGGTGAAGAATTCGAAAGAGTTTTTTCAAAACACAAAAAATTTTTACTAAATAATTTAGAAGATCAAAATACATACAATTTTGAAATTTCAAAAATAATAAAAGAATTGTGTGTTTCTGATAAAGATGATGTTGAAAATGATTTAAAAGATGATGATCAATCGGAGAATGAGAAAGACAATGAAAATAATTCAAAAAATAACGATGATAAAAGCAAGAGTGATGAAGGTGAAGGAAACCAAGATTCTCTTGATATAGAACATGAAGTTTCAGAATTTAGAATGGATGATCAACTTGCTGAAGGAGATGGACAAGATCAAAAGTTCGAAAATATATCTCAAAAACTAAGTTTAGTTAATGATGATAACGAATACAAAGTATTTACATTTGAACACGATGAAATTGTAAAAGCAGAGAATTTGGAAAAAAATGAGGAAATTTTAAAATTAAGAAAAAATTTAGATCAACAACTATCTGATTTTAAAGATTTAATTACTAAGTTAGCAAATAAACTTCAAAGACAACTTCTAGCAAAACAAAACAGGGCATGGGATTTTGATCTCGAAGAGGGTTTGCTTGATAGCTCTAAACTTACAAGGGTTGTAATGGATCCATATAACTCGTTATCATTTAAAAAGGAAAAAGATTTTGAGTTTAAAGACACAATAGTCACACTTTTAATCGATAATTCAGGATCTATGAGAGGGAGACCAATTACAATAGCAGCCCTATGTGCAGATATCTTATCAAGAACTCTTGAGAGATGTTCAGTAAAGGTTGAGATCTTAGGGTTCACAACAAAAAATTGGAAAGGTGGCAACTGTAGAGATATATGGAATAATTCTGGTAAGCCAAAAAAACCTGGACGATTGAATGAATTAAGACACATAATTTATAAATCTGGCGATGCTCCTTGGCGTAAATCAAAAAATAATCTCGGTTTAATGTTAAAAGAGGGATTGCTTAAAGAAAATATTGATGGTGAAGCAATATTGTGGGCTTATAACAGAATTAAAAAAAGAAACGAGGAACGAAAAATATTAATGATTATATCTGATGGAGCACCTGTTGATGATTCAACACTTTCTGTAAATTCTGGTGATTTTTTAGAAAAACATCTTAAGAAAGTTGTAAAAAATATTGAAAATAAGAAAGATATTGAAATATTAGCTATTGGAATCGGACATGATGTCTCTAGGTATTATAATAGAGCGATTAAAATTAGTGACGTTCAGGAGTTAGGTGACGTCATGATCAATCAATTAAGCAATTTATTTGAAGATAAAGAAAAATTAAATTAAAGTTTCATTAAATCATTATTTTTCCATTTAATGTTAACTTCTGCGCCGTATCTAGTTTCTGAATTTCTTAGGATAATTTTTGCATAATTTTTCTCAAGTAAAGTTTTTCCTATAAATATACCAAGACCCAAACCTGATTTTGAGCTAATGCCTCTTTCTATAGATTTTAAATATGGATACCCTATTCTGCTTAACACATCTTTAGGAAATCCAACTCCGTCGTCTTCAATATTAATTTCTGAAAATTCACTGTCACTTTTTATTGATAAAAAAATATTATTTGAAGCAAATTTATTAGCGTTGCCTATAAAATTTCTAATTCCATAAACAAGTTCAATTGATTTTTTTATTGGAAATGGGTTTGTATCTTGATCTAGGTTGGTAATGAAATTTTTATCAGATATTTCCTCAAAAGATTTTACAATCTCATTTACATAATTTGCTAAACTAAAATCTTTTCCTATAAAATTGTCTTCAACAAATGGAACTACTGTTAACTTTTTAAGAATTTCATCACATCTTTTTACCTGACTTGATAAAAGCTCGATATCCTTTTTTATTTCCTCTTTATTATTTTTTTGTTTAAGTAATTCTTGAGAAATAATTTTTATTGTAGAAAGTGGTGTGCCTAAAGAGTGTGCTGCAGCTGCAGCTTGACCTCCCAAAGAAACAAGTTCTTGTTCTTTTGCAATCACTTCTTGAATTTTATCAAGCGCCTTTTTTCTTAATCTATTTTCCTTTCCGAATAAATATGCAAAATAATTTAAAAATATTAAAGCTATAATAAGTCCTAGAGGTATCGCGTAATAATAATAATAGCTTATTTTATAATTATTGAGTGGAGAGGGTAATTCAAAATGGTATATAGTTAAAAAGCAGATCAAAGATATAGTTACAAATAATATAATAAGATTAGATTTTATATTTAGGTTAGAAGAGGCAAAAACACTTGGAATAATTAAGAAAATAGAAAATGGGTTAAGAATACCACCTGTTAAAAATAGTAAGCTTCCTAATTGGAGTATATCAATTAACAAAAAATAGAAAGCAGATTGATTGCTTAATTGTCTTTGTTTATAAAAAAAAAACAAAAAAATATTACTTATTACCCCAAATAAAACAATTGTATTAGCAATAATAAATTCAAATTTAAATTTTAAAATAATTGCAACAACATTTATAGTGATTAATTGCCCTATAATTCCAATCCATCTTAAATTAATATATGTTGTTTTATCTAGTGAGTAGTTTTCAAGATCGTCAATTAAAGACATTTTTAAATATCTAAATTTGAGACATTAATAGCATTTTCAAAAATAAAGTCTTTTCTAGATTTCACGTCATTACCCATTAAAGTATGAATTAAATCGAAATCCTCTTTTATTTTTTTTGAGTACTGGACTCTTAAAATATTTCTTGTCTCTGGGTTTAAAGTTGTATTCCACAATTCCTCTGGGTTCATCTCACCTAAGCCTTTAAATCTTTGAATTGATAATTTAGATTTTTCTAATTCGAATTTTGCAATGTATTCTTTTGAACCTTTTTTATACTTCTTCATATCATTTGAATTTTTTATTATAAATTTTTCTAAGTCATCCTCATCCTTGAGATAGATATTTTTTGAATTTTTTGTTACTTTAAATAATGGTGGTTGTGCTAAATAAATATTTCCATTCTCAATCAACTTATTGAAAGGTTGATTGTTAAAAAAAGTTAATAGCAATGCTCTTATATGTGATCCATCAACATCGGCATCTGTCATTATAATAATTTTCCCATATCTCAAATCTGCAATATTTATTTCAGCGTCGTTAGGATTTAAACCTAGGGCATTTATTAATGTTACAATTTCGTTAGATGAAATCATTTTTGACAAAGCTTTTGTTTTAAAATCTTTTCCATTGCTATTTACATTTTTGGTGGAATTGTCTTCAATATAAGTATTTAATATTTTGCCCCTTAAAGGAAGAACTGCTTGAAATTCTCTATTCCTTCCTTGCTTCGCTGAACCTCCTGCCGAGTCACCCTCAACTATAAATAATTCAGTTCCCTCTTGCTTCGAATTTTGACAATCAGCTAGTTTACCTGGCAAACCAGTCAGCTCCAACGCTCCTTTTCTTCTTACATTCTCTCTTGCTTTTCTAGCTACATCTCTTGCTAGAGCAGCTTGAATTATTTTTGACAGAACTATCTTGGAAATTGACGGATTTTGGTCAAACCAAATTGAAAGTTTTTCACTTATAATTGACTCAACAATATTTCTTACCTCTGAAGATACTAGTTTATCTTTAGTCTGAGAAGAAAATTTTGGATCAGGTATTTTAATAGAAATTATACAAGTCAAACCCTCTTTAATATCGTCTCCAGAAATTGAAAGTTTGTTTTTTTTTAACAAATTATTTTCACTTGCATATTTATTAACCACTCTAGTTAAAGCACTTCTAAAACCTAAAAGGTGAGTGCCACCATCCTTTTGGAAAATATTATTTGTATAGGCGGATACATTTTCTGAATATGAAGAATTCCATTTTAAAGAACACTCTAATTCAAGATTATTTTTTTTGCCTTCTATTAAAATTGGTTTTTTAAATAAATCGTTGTTATTTTTGTTTTTTAATTTCTCTTTTTTTTCATCTAAAAATTCAACAAATTCTAATATCCCCCCTTTATAACTAAATTCATAATTTTTTTCTTTTTTTAAAGTTTTATCAGAAAAAATTATTTTTATACCTTTGTTCAAAAAAGCTAATTCTCTCAATCTTGCTTGAATTATATTTGAGCTAAATTTGACTGAAGAAAAAATTTCTTTGGATGGGTAAAAAGTTAACTCTGTTCCAGTTATTTTTGATTTTCCGGCAATTTTTAATGGTGCTTTTGCCTCTCCATTTTTAAATTCCATAGAGTACTTTTTATTTTCTCTATTTATTGTAAGCATTAACTTTTCCGATAAAGCATTAACCACAGATACGCCAACACCATGTAATCCACCTGACACTTTATATGAATCGTGATCAAACTTACCTCCTGCATGAAGCTGAGTCATTATAACTTCGGCAGCAGATTTTTTTTCTTGTGGATGTAAATCAACTGGAATCCCTCGTCCGTCATCTTTAACAGTTATTGATCCATCGGAATTCATTGAAACTTCAATATTATTACAAAATCCTGCTAAAGACTCATCAATTGAATTATCTACAACCTCATAAATCATATGATGAAGACCTGTGCCATCGTCAGTATCCCCAATATACATACCTGGTCTTTTTCTAACTGCCTCTAGGCCCTTGAGTACTTTTATTGAGTCAGCTTTGTAGTTTTGTTTTTGCATTTATTATTTTGGAAATATGAATTTATACCATTATTTCATAAAATATGAAAATCTATGTATAAAAATTGCTCAAATAAATATTGAAAATCAATATTTCTAAATGACAAAAAAATCATTTTTTTTTTACTTTAAAATTTGATGAAATATTGACTTTTTTTTAAGTAATTTTGTTAGATTTTAATGTAAGTTGGCGGAGAGAATGGGATTCGAACCCATGAAAGAGTTTCCTCTTTACACGCTTTCCAAGCGTGCGCCTTAAACCGCTCGGCCATCTCTCCAGATAAAGTCATTATTTCTTTTTTATAATTACAAATTCGTTAGTTTTACCTTGAAAAAAATTTATAGTGTCGTAATTTTTCAGAAAATACTTTTTTTCCTCATCGGTAATATATTCAGTCGAAAAGTTTTCGTTATTACAGACTTTTTGAAGAATAGTTTTTAGATCTGGTTTATTTTGATTAATTCTCATATCTTCTCGTTTCTCAGGAAAATCGATTTCTTCAATGATAAATAATCCACCAGTTTGTAAAGTTTTAAATAACATGAAAAGTGAGATAATTTGATCTTTTAGCATATGGCTCGCATCCTCTATTATAATGTCGAATTTGATATTCTTTTCTAGCAAATTTTTTTGAATAGAATTTCTTGAAGAAGTATTTGCAAAGAAATTTTTCACTCTTTTAGATTTGTAAAGAAACATATCAGGATTTATATCTGCACTGAAAATAAAAGAATTTTTAAAATAGAAATATAATGCTGCAGTTGCATTCCCATAGAAAGCACCTAGCTCAATTATATTCAATTTTTTTTGTTTTATATCTTTAAAATAACTTTCATAAATATTTGCGTAACCATGTGCATTAATAATTTTGTTATTTTTTTTTGATGGCTGTGCATATTGATTTATAAATTTTTCACCTTTATCAGAATTAAAATACTCGCATAAATAATTAAAATCTTTTTCAAATAAATTCTGATTATTAACTGACAAATTATCTAAATTTTTTTTCTTAGGTAAATAAAAGTAGTTTATAAAATATTTAACAAAGAAAGTTAAACAGAGGTACATTTTTAAAAAAAATGATGCTTTTAAAAATCTATGTTGATAGTAAATTTTGTAAAATGTTTTTAAATTCATTTATTATTTTATTTTTTTT
>CACFYR010000027.1 GCA_902570505.1 uncultured Pelagibacteraceae bacterium
GTAAAATGAATGTCTGTTTCTATACCGTACTTTTTATTAAATGATTCCTTAAAAGATTTAAAACAATTTTCTTTAAGTTTTTTATTAGCTATTCCTCGGTGAATAATATTCATGCAAAAAAAAAGGGCCCTGTAAACAAGGCCCTTTAATATTTTATAAAGTTATAAAATTATGGAAGCCAACTTTTCCATTTGTTTGGATTATTTTTCTTCCACTCTGCTACAACTTCTTTAAGGTCTCTGTTCTTTTGCTTAACTTCAACCAACATTACTGCTTGGTCAGCATTATCAAATTTCATTTTTGTGAAAAATTTAGCTGCATCAGCATGTTCAGCTTTAGCAAATGTTGCAGGATTACCATAGTTCATTGTGTAGTCTTTAGCCCAACCAGTTGCTGGCCATGCTGCAGTTCCACAATCTTTCCAGTTATTTGCTTCAGTGAACGAGTCACAAGTTTTGTGATCTGGAAGTTGAACACCTACCATTTCATATGCTCCAAAGAACCAATGTGGCTCCCAAAGATATAATAAGAAAGGCTCTTTTCTTTCATAAGCAGCAACTGCCTCTGCGATAGCTGCAGCTTCAGTTCCTAATTCATCTGCTTGGAAATCAATTCCTAAAAGATCTAATCTTTTTTGGTCATGACAATTCCAACCAGCCACAGGACAACCTATAAGTCTACCTCTATTACCAGACTCGATTGTTGCGAACTCTTTTTTGTGTTTGTTTAAATCTTTCCATGTTTTGATGCCAAATTTATCAGCAGCATATTTTGGAATATAGTAATCTGATAATCCAATTATACCACTAGTACCTAGAAGTTTAACACTTCCGTCACCTTCATACATGAATTTAGTATCTCCATCATATACAAGTGGACCTTTTAGCATCACAGTATCTGCTTCCGCATAACTCGGCCAGCTTTCGCAAGCAAAGTCAATTTCACCAGCTGCGATCGCTTCCCAAAGTCCAGTACCTGATGGGAATACAACTCTCTTAACTTTGTATCCTAATTCATCTTCAAGGATACTAACAGCAACCTGACACGTAATTTCACCACCTGTCCAGTCTGCTACTGCTGCTGTTAATCTTTTTGCAGCATTTGCAGTACCAAAACTAGCAATTACAAGTACGAAAGAAAGTATCATTGCTGATATTTTTTTAGATATTTGCATAGTCTTCCCTTTATTAATTAATTAATTAATTTTTAAAAAACAATTTTAGAACAAAACTGGACTTAAAGTAAAGTCTATATATGTAACATCAAATAATGTTTATTTTAAAGGGTTTATAGTCCTAGAGCTTCTCTTTGCTTCTTGGTCCACGCTAATGAAATACGGTCTATTATTATCGCAAGAAGAACTATACCAATACCTGCAGCCAAACCTCTACCTGTATCTGATCTTGCAAGGCCATTAAATACCTCTAACCCTAAACCTTTGCCTCCAATTAATGGAGTAACGATCTGCATTGCAAAAGCCATAATCACAGTTTGATTAAATCCAATAACTAAACTTGGAACTGCCAAAGGAAACTTTACTTTATTTAGTGTTTGTATGGTTGTACCACCAAATGATCTAGAAACTTCGGAAAATGTTCCTGAAACCTGAGTTAAACCTAAAGAAGTTAATCTTATTATTGGTGGGATGGAATAAATTACCGTTGCTAATACTGCAGAAACTATACCACCTCCAAAAAACATAAGCACTGGAATTAAATAGCAAAAATAAGGAAGTGTTTGCATCGCGTCTAATACAACATTCTGAATGTCTTTAAACCTTGGATTATAAGATGCAATAATTCCAAGTGGGACACCTATTGCAAAACATAGCGCTACCGAAACCAAAACAGAGGACAAAGTGATCATGGATTGAGGCCAAATTCCACATGCACCAATAAATAATAATAAAAGAGCAGTTATTACTGCAAATCTAATTCCGACAGTAAAATATCCAATAGCAACAAATATTGCAGTTGTATACCACCAAGGAATATGTGTTAGAAAAGTATCAAGAGGATTTAATAGATTTAGATAAACAAATCCTCTTAAACCTTTTGTAAAAGCAATAAATCCTGGATTTACTGTCAAAGACTTAACTGTATCTGCAATCGGTTGTCTTATTGATAGCTTCCACTCTTCTGGAAAAGTTCCAATACTTATTATGTTTGAGTCTATAAAGCTAATTATAAAAAAAACAATAAAAGACGGTATGATATAAAATCTTTTACTTACAAATTCTCCAATATCTCTACCAAATGGTTTATTAAATAAACTTGTTAAGAATTCCACAAGATAAGAAATTAAATTTGTAATTTTTTTACAAATAATATTAATTACTAAGTGAGAATAACTTAAAGGTTTTTCTAAAATTCTAGCGATAAAGTATTTTTCCCAGCTTTGAGGTAGTAAGTAAAATTTTTGAACATCTGAAGGTAGTCTCTCAGGCTCATTACTAAAAGACATGCTAAATCTATCAAACATAATAGCCATAAACAAAATACACAATCCACCTTCCATAGCCCAACCTACATCAAGATTTCTAATAGCTAACCATACTTGGCCCCCAATACCCTCTGCTCCAATGAAACAAGCCAATACAACTAAAGCTAACGCCATCATAATTACTTGATTAATACCCATCATTATACTTGGTAATGATAATGGTATTTTAATTTTAAAAAGAAGTTGAAGTTTGTTTGATCCAAAAGATGTTGCAGACTCTATTATTTGATCTGAAACTTGTCTAATGCCTGCATTGGTTAATCTAATTATCGGTGGCATAGCATATATCATAGTTGCTAAAATTGCAGGTGCTCCACCAATTCCAAAAAAGAATAATGCCGGAAATAAATATACAAAAGCAGGCATGACTTGCATTGTATCTAGAATTGGTTTCATAAAATTTTCAAACCTATCGCTTTGTGAACATAAAACTCCTAACAAAACTCCAAAAAACACACACAGTGTTACCGAAAGACCCATTAGTGCCAATGTTTGCAGTGACTCGTCCCACATTCCAACGCCTCCCCAGAAGTAAATAACAAATAATGAATAAAGCCCTAACCTCAAACCTCCAGCAATCAAACATGGTAAAAATAAAATCGATGCAATAAGCAACCATGGTGACTCGATTAAAAAATCTTCAAGGAAATAATAGCCAGATTTAATATATCCAGCTATAATTTTTGTAATCCATCTATAATTTTTTTTTAAATAATCTTCACCATCATTTACCCAAGCTGTAAAAGTAAATTTATCTGTTACCTCTTTTGGGAATTTTGAGGGTCCCTCACTTTGAGATGACAGCCACAAAGCCCCTAAAAATACAATTAATACAACTATATATTTAATAACATTTTTTGAAGTGTTGGGTTTGCTAAGTATTTCCGCTGACATATAATATCAAAATAGAATATATTATTTTACATTTAAAGGAAAATATTGTCTATTTTCTTAATTAAAATTAAACATGGCAACCGAACAAAAAATTACTTGCTCTAATATATGGAAGTTATTTGGACCAGATGAAAAGCGTATTATTAAAAATCTAGATAAAAATCTTTCTATCAAAGAAGTTCAAGAAAAAACTGGACATGTAGTTGCCGTAAAAGATGTAAGTTTTTCAATCCAAAAAGGAGAAACCTTTGTAGTAATGGGCTTATCAGGAAGTGGTAAATCTACTTTAGTAAGATGTATATCAAGGTTAATTGAACCTACTTCAGGCACAGTAAAGATGGATAATATTGATGTTACAAAAATGAGTAACAGCCAATTATTAGATTTAAGAAGAAATAAAATGAGCATGGTATTTCAGCACTTTGGTTTATTTCCTCATAGAACGGTTCTTGAAAATATAGGATATGGTTTAGAAATAAGAGGGAGCAAAAAAGATACAAGGGTTGATAAATCTATGGAAGTTTTAAAAATGGTTGGACTAGATGGATGGCAAAATAATTACCCTAGAGAACTATCTGGAGGAATGCAGCAAAGAGTTGGATTAGCAAGAGCACTTGCAGTTGATCCAGAGATTCTGATTTTTGATGAACCTTTTTCCGCATTAGATCCTTTAATTAGAAGAGAGATGCAAGATGAGCTTTTGAAGATCCAAGAAAAATTACAAAGAACAATGGTATTTATTACTCATGATTTTTTAGAAGCAATAAAGATGGGTGATCATATTGCTATAATGAAAGATGGAGAGGTTTCTCAAGTTGGAACGCCTGAAGAGATAGTAGCAAATCCAAAAGATCAATATGTGAAAGATTTTTGTGAGGATGTACCTAAATATAAAGTTTTAAGTGCTGGGAAGGTGATGAGAACACAGTGTTGTGATGAAACAAAAAATTTATTTTCTAAAAAGACAGATTGCATAATGGACAATTTAAAAATTGAAACTTTGATTGACAAATTAGTAGACTCGGACAAAAGCTATCCAGTCGTATGCAATGAAACAGGTGATCTTTTAGGTGAAATAGATAGGTCAATTGTTATGAAATCAATGAAGTCGAAGTCTTAAATTAATAAAATTTTTTACTACCTTTAACTTGTTTATTTTTTTGAGCATCTCTCCAAATAATAATAAATCCTGCAGATACTATTAATAATACACCAGGAAATAGCTGAGACCATGGAGCTTCATTAAAAAATAACCACCCTAATAAAAATGAAGAGGGAATACCAAAGTATTCAAATGATGCTAACTTACTTACTGATATAAGTCTGTAAGCATAAACAAATAGAATTGCTGCTGATCCTCCAAGAATACCTGTTAGCATCATAAGCATTAGGTCTCTTGTACTATTTATATTAAAATCACTTGATAAAATAATAAAAAGTATTAGAGCCCCAATTACATTAAACAGCAATGTATAAAATTGAATTTTTGAAGTTGAGTAACCTTTTGGAATAAACTTTAAAATTATAACTGAGAAAGCCCAAGCTATGGCAGTAAATATTGAAAATATCGAATAAAAATTGAAAATATCACTAGTTGGTTTTAGTATTAAGACAACACCAATAAAGCCGACTATAATTGCAGACCATCTATAAATACCAACTTTATCATTTAAGAAAAAAATTGACAAAATCACTATAAAAAAAGGAGATGAAAATGTTAAAGTCATAGCAGTTGCAAATTCAACATTAATAACTGAGATAAAAATAAATAAATTCATGGCCAGAAAACTTAATCCTCTTAAACAACTAAGAACTATAAATTTATTGCTAACTTTTTTAAAAAGAGATGAGTACTCTTGAGTAAATAGCAGCAATATTAATAGTGGAATAATTGCAAAAAAATTTCTAAACACAGCTAATTTAAATACTGAATAATCATTACCGATAAGTCTTATAACAACAAGATATAGGTCAACGCACACAACCCCAAGTAACATTGTAAAGATTGCAAGAAATGTTTTTTTTAAATCTGTCTTTTCTGAAATAATTTTCATGTATAATATGTTATTTTAGTATAGATTTTTAATTAAATATGCAAAATTTTAAATTAAACGAACAAGATTTGTTGAGTAATCAAGATTGGACATTTCCCACATTCACAGCCTATGGGCCTGGAAGATTTAAAGAAATTGGAAAGTTTTGTAAAAATTTTAAAATTACTAATCCATTAATTGTAATAGACAGTGGAAGTACAAAATTACCTTTTATAAGTGACCTACAAAATTTACTTTCAGATGCAAAAATAAAATCTAATATTTATTCAAATATATCGCCCAATCCTAGAGATGATGAAATTGATGGTGGCTGCAAAGTTTTTAAAGAAGGTAATCACGATGCAATTATAGCAATAGGTGGAGGTAGTGCCATGGATGGCGGTAAAGCCATTTCATTAACGGTCAACAGCGGAATTCCACTATGGGACTTTGAGTTTTTAGACAAAGTTCCAAGGGATCTTAAAGGCACAAATCCTTTTCCAAAACTTATTACAATACCAACAACTGCTGGAACTGGAGCAGAAACAGAGATTACTGCAATGGTTACAGATACAAAAAAAGGGATGAAATTTTGTTTGTGGCACCCCGAAGCTAGACCTTGTCTTGCACTAGTTGATCCGGAACTAACTTTAAAATTACCAGCAAATTTAACTGCGTGGACAGGTATTGATGCAATGATACATGCTATTGAAGGGTACAGTGTTCCATTATTTCATCCATTATGTGATGGCTCTGCTTTAGAAAGTTTAAATTTAATTTCTAAGTCTTTATACCTTGCAGTTGAGGAACCAGACAACTTAGTAGCAAGAGGAGGAATGATTGTTGGATCTTATTTAGGAGGAGTTGCATTTTTAAAAGGTCTTGGACTTGTTCATGCAATATCACATATGGTTGGAGCTGAATATAATACACATCACGGTTTAACAAATGCGATTATTCTTCCAGCGGTAATGGAATATAATTTACCCAGCTTAGAAGAAAAAGTTAAACGAATGTCTGAAGCAATGCAATTTACAGATCATTCGGTTGATGGGTTCAAAAATAATTTAAATCAAATGTTAGATAGATTAAAAATACCAAACGGATTAAATGAAATTGGTGTACCCGAAGATTGCTACGAGAGGATAGCGAAAAAATCAATGGTAGATCAAGCTTATGGTCAAAATCCTAAGAAAGCTACACTAGACGAAGTTAAAGAATTAACTTTAAAGAGTATTAAAAAAGCCAGATAGCATTAAATGCTAGAGACAAAAACAGTTTCAGAGATCATCAGTCATTTAAAATCTAAAGATTTATCGATTAAAGAGGTGATTGAATATTATTTAAATAATATAGAAAAATTAAATCCTAAAATAAATTCAATAGTTTCGATTAAAAATAAAAAAGAAATTATAGAAGAGGCTGAAAAAAAAAGTAATACAAAATTTTGTGGGCTGCCTATTGCAGTTAAAGATTTGTCTGATGTCGTTGGTTTTCCCACAACTTATGGATACCCTGGTACAAAAAATTATAATCCTAAAAAAAATTCTTTATTTGTTGATAAGTTATTAGAAGCAGGCATAACAATAATTGGAAAAACCAATACTGCAGAACTCGGAGTAGGGGGTCAAACAATTAACAGATTATTCGGTCCTACTTCAAATGTTTATGATATTTCGAAATGTGCAGCCGGCTCTAGTGGAGGAGCAAGCACTGCTGTTGCATCAGGGATGTTACCTTTTGCCGATGGAACAGATCAAATGGGTTCATGTAGAGCACCTGCAGCTTTTGCTAACATATATGGATTTAGACCAACAACTGGACTAATAGCCTCTGACAGAAGTTTTCAGGATCCAAATATTCCAGTTTTAACTACACCAGGGTGTTTTGCAAAAACACCAGAGGACATGTCATTACTTTTAGATTCAATTGTAGGATCAAATAATAACGATCCACTTTCATTTAACTTAGATAACAAATTTGAGTTTAGTAATTTAACAGATAAAGAATTCTCAAAAATTAAATTAGTTTTGTTAGAAGATGTAATTGAAAAATACCCTTTTGAAAAAGGTATAATTGAAATGTGTAAGAATAAACTTAATAAACTTACAGATCATGTGAAGGTTGAGTTTATAAACTCTAAATTAAAAACATCTGATATTTGGGATAGCTGGACATGTTTTCGAGCTAAAGGAATTTTTAACGATACTAAAAATATGCAAATACAAAATATAAACGATATGACTGAACAAGCAATTTGGGAATATAACAAAGGATCTAAAATTAATGATGATGATATCAAAATTGCATTTGATAAAAAAAACAAAACTCTTATTCAGATAGAGGAAATATTCAAAAAATTTGACTTTATATTGCTTCCTTCATCTCAAGTTTTTCCATTTAATAAAAATACTCAATATCCAAAAAAAATAAATGATCAAGAACTTGATACCTATCATAGATGGTTGGAAGTATTTATTATTTCAAGTTTGTTTGATTTACCAACTTTGACAGTCCCAATTGGATTTGACGAAAATGGTAACCCAATGGGTTTACAGATTATAGCTAAGAAGGGGGATGATATTAAACTTATATCTTTTGCAAAAACATATGAGAAAATTTATAAATACTCTAATATAAAGGCCAAATTTAAATTATGAAAAGACACAAACATCATTTTAAAATTGCACTAGCTTTGGCTGTATCGGCGGGTGCTTGGGGAATTTACTGGTTACCTCAGAGATATTTGGAAGCCGGAGGTTTAACAGGTGGTTGGGGAACAATAGCTCAAATGATAATTGGTGTTCTTTTATTATTGCCCATTGCAATATGGCGAGGGTTTAAAAAAAAAGATACAGGTTTTGAACTCCCAGTAACAGGATTTCTAGTTGGTGGTGGTTTTATTTGTTACGCACTTAGTTTTCTTTTAACAGATGTAATAAGAGCACTAATATTATTTTATATGACACCTATATGGACAACAATTTTCGAAATAATGTTTTTAAAGAAAAAACCAGGATGGCAAAGAGCTGTAACGTTAACTTTAGCTTTAACAGGTTTATGGATTGTATTTAGTAAAAATACTATTCTACCCTTACCGGAAAACGCTGGAGATTGGATTGCATTAATAGGGGGTGCCATGTTTGCTGGCGGAATGATAAGACTTGAAATAGTAAAAACAGATGGCGTATTTCCGATTATTTTTTCATTCTTTTTTTATGGTGCTTTATTTAATATAGCTGCAGGATTTATTTTATCTGAATATTTAGGTCCAATGCCTAATTTGGATGCTTTTATATCAATGTCTTTATTTCTAATTTGTCTATCTATTTTTTATTTTATTCCAACCGGAATAGTAATCTTATGGGCTCCGAGTAAATTAGGTGCAGGCTTATGTTCAATATTATTTTTAACTGAAATTGTTGTTGGAGTAGTAAGTTCTAGTATTTTGACCGATGAACCGTTTGGATGGAGAGAAGTTGTTGGAAGCTCGATGATTGTTTTAGGTGGTATTTTAGCAGTTGCTCTATCTCCTAAAGACGATAAAGCTACTTAATATTTATCATTAACTATATCTATTAACATATTTATCATGTCTTTTTTGTAACTTTCTTTAGTAGCTGATTTAGTTTCAAGGACTGAAAAAAAGGCAGCTACATTTCCTGTTTTAAGATTAATTGCTAAATACTGACCACCATAACCAGAATGACCAATGACATTTCCTGAAGTCATAGTTGAATTGGAATAGTATAAATATTTATTTTTTGATAACTCCATATATTTTGGACAAATATTTTTAATTGTTTGATTTAAAAACTTCGCAGATCCAATTTGTCTTTTTCCAACCCCTTTACCTTTTCTTGCAAATAAAAGTCCCATTCTTAAAAAATCTCTTGTAATTAAGCATCCTCCACCTGATAACCATGGCATTCCATATCTATCCGAGGCAATATAAAGACCATCTTCAAATCCTGCTGACTCCACCGCTGATAAGATCCAATCTCTTAAAGGTATTCCGCTAATTTTTTCAATTATTAATCCAATAACATCTGTATTTGCAGATT
>CACFYR010000028.1 GCA_902570505.1 uncultured Pelagibacteraceae bacterium
TTTATTTTTGTCTTTACCAGTTAAAATTTTTACATTTGATCCTTTTAAAATCATTATAAAACCTCCGGCGCTAGCGAAATAATCTTCATTTGACCTTTATTTCTTAGTTCTCTTGTTACTGGACCAAAAATTCTTGTTCCTATTGGTTCGCCTTTATCATCTGTTAATACAGCAGCATTATTATCAAATCTAACTTTTGAGCCATCTTTTCTGTGAATACCTTTTTTTACTCTTACAACAACGGCTTTATGCACTGAACCTTTTTTTACTTTTCCCTTTGGTATAGCTTCTTTAATTGCAACTACTATAGTATCACCTATACTCGCATAACGTCTTTTTGATCCGCCTAAAACTTTTATGCACTCAATTTTTTTAGCACCAGTATTATCAGCTACTAAAAGTTCAGTTTGTACTTGTATCATTTTGTTTCTCCAAATACCTCAAATTTTTTTGTTTTTGAATAAGGTCTACATTCTATTATTTTTACATGATCTCCATTTTTATATTTATTCAGCTCATCATGAACATTATATTTCTTTTTGGATTTTATAATTTTTTTCAGTACAGGGTGTTGGTATTTTCTCTCTACCATAACTGTTATAGATTTATTTGGTTTATCACTTACAACAATTCCTGACAGTATTTTTTTAGGCATTTTCCCCCAAATGAGTTTTTAATCTTGCAATTGTTTTTCTTGTTTGATTAATTTTTGACGGATTTTTAAGTTGTCCATTAATTTTTTGAAACCTAAAATTAAACAAATCTTTCTTAAGCTTATTTATATTTTTTAAAGCTTGATCTTTGGTAAGTTTTTTTACCTCTTTTTTTTTCATTACTTATATCCTTTTAATAAATTTACATTTTATAGGTAGTTTAGCTGAAGCTTTGTATAAAGCCTCTTTTGCTATGTCTTCCGATACACCATCTACTTCAAACAATATTCTTCCTGGCTTAACTCTACATGCCCAAAATTCCGGAGATCCTTTCCCTTTACCCATTCTCACCTCTGTGGGTTTCTTTGAAACAGGGATATTTGGGAATACCCTTGTCCAAACTCTTCCTTGTCTTTTCATATGTCTTGTTAATGCAACTCTGGCAGCTTCTATTTGTCTAGAAATTACTCTCTCTGGTTGGAGCGCCTTAAGTCCAAATGAACCATAATTCATAATATTACATCTTGAAGCTGTACCATGAATTCTTCCTTTATGAGCTTTCCTAAATTTTGTTCTTGTTGGTTGTAACATAATCTATTTTTTATTTGTCTCTTGACTAAATTCCTTTCTAAAAATTTCACCTTTATATATCCAAACTTTTATTCCTAGTATACCATATGTTGTTAGAGCCTCAGCTTCAGCATAGTCTATATCAGCTCGTAATGTATGTGAAGGTATACTGCCTTCTCTTAACCATTCGGTTCGAGCTATTTCATTTCCTCCTAGTCTTCCACTTATAGAAACTTTAATTCCTTTTGCCCCCAAACGTAATGCAGATTGCATGGCTCTCTTCATAGCCCTTCTATAAGAAACCCTTTTTACCAGCTGTTGTGCTATGTTTTCAGCAACAAGATAACTATTGGTTTCAGGTTTTTTTACTTCTTTAATATTTAATACAACTTCATTAGATGTAAATTTTGAAATATTGTTTTTAATTTTTTCTATATCGCTCCCTTTTTTTCCAATTACAAATCCAGGTCTTGAGGTATATATAGTGACAAAACATTTTTTAGATGTTCTTTCGATCATGACTTTAGATACTCCAGAATTAATGACATTTTTTTTGATAAATTCTCGTATTTTATAATCCTCTATTAAATAATTTCCAAAATCTTTTTTTCTTGCATACCATACAGAGTCCCATCCTCTGTTAATACCTAATCTTAAACCAACTGGATTAACTTTTTGCCCCATGTCTTTCCTCTTTGTTTTTTTGTTCTTGCAATATTATTGTTACATTCGAATAAGGCTTTAGAATTGGAGCAGCTCGTCCTTTAGCTCTAGCTCTAAATCGTTTCATAATAATTTGTTTTCCACAATAAGCTTCTTTAACAATTAATTTATCAATATCATATTGATAATTATTTTCCGCATTTGCTATTGCAGAAGAAATAGTTTTTTTTACATCATTAGATATTCTTTTATCTGAAAAAGTAAGATCTCTGATTGCTAAATTAACTTTTTTTCCAACGATAGATTTTAAAATTGGTTTTAACTTTCTTGTACTAGATCTAACATTTTTGTTAATCGATTTAACTAGTTTTAAATTTTTATTTGTATTTTCTTTTTTCATAACTATTATTTTTTATCTGATGCTTTGCCGTCCTCTGCTTTTGCCTTTTTGTCTGCAGGAGTGTGTCCTGAAAATTGTCTAGTTGGTGCAAATTCACCTAATTTGTGACCAACCATGTCTTCTGATATTGTTATTGGTATAAATTTTTTTCCGTTATATATTAAAAAACTAATTCCAACAAAATCTGGGATAATTGTAGATTTTCTTGACCATGTTTTAATTGGTTTTTTATTTGGATCATTTTTAATTTTTTCAACCTTTTTCATCAAACTTTCTTCAACAAATGGTCCTTTCCAAACAGCTCTTGACATCTATTTACCTCTTTTTTTCTTTCTTCTTCTAATTATATATTTATCAGTTCTTTTATTATCCCTTGTTTTTAAACCTTTCGCTGATTGACCTGTTGGTGAAACTGGGTGTCTTCCACCAGCAGATTTACCTTCTCCACCTCCATGTGGATGGTCAACAGGATTTTTAACAACTCCCCTTGTATGCGGTCTTCTTCCTAGCCACCTAGATCTTCCAGCTTTTCCTATTTTAATATTCTTCTGGTCAGGATTAGATAAAACCCCTATTGTAGCCATTGATCTTGAATCAATCCTTCTAATTTCACCAGATGACATTTTAATTATTGAATAGTTTCCATCAATTCCTGAAATTGTAACTGATGATCCAGCAGCTCTTGCTATTTTACCTCCTGCTCCAGGTTGAATTTCTACATTATGTATATCTATTCCACTTGGGATATCTTTTAAGGGTAAAGAATTTCCAATTTTAATTTCTGCCTCTGGTCCATTATAAATTTCATCTCCAGTTTTAATATCTTTTGGTGCAAGATAATACTTAAACTCATTATCTTCAAATTTTACTAACATAATATGACAAGATCGATTTGGATCGTATTCAACTCTTTCAATAATTCCTTTAATACCAATTTTCTTTCTATGGAAATCAACCATTCTATATTTATGTTTATGTCCTCCACCATGATTTCTAGAAGTAATTCTGCCTAGGTTATTTCTTCCTTTTGAAGAATAATTTGCAGTCGTAAGTGGCTTATATGGTTTTCCTTTCCATAAATTGGATTTATCAACTAAAACTGTTCCTCTTGTTGTTTTTGTATATGGTTTAAAACTCTTAAGACTCATAATCGATTAAATTCCCGTTGTCAGATCAATACTTTGACCTTTTTTTAATGTTATAATAGCTTTTTTATAACCCTTTTTACTTACTTTCTTTCCTCTTACTGATTTAACTCTAGTTCTCTTGTTTATAATATTTATTTTTGTAACATTCACTTTGAATATTTTTTCAACATTTTTTTTTAAGCTTTTTTTATCCGAAGAAAGTGGAACTTTAAAAGTCACTTTATTTTGTTCAGACAAATTAGTAGATTTTTCGGTAACTACTGGAAATAAAATTTTATCATATAAATTTAATTTATTCATTTCGAATACCTTTTTTCAATTTCTTTTAAGGAACCCTCTGTTAAAACTAATTTTTTAAATTTAACGATATCATAGGCACTAAAATGATTTACATCTGTAAGCTTTAAATTTGGTATATTTCTTGATGATTTGTAAATATTTTCTTTCGAATTTTTATCAAATATCATTAATGAGTTTTCTAGATTAAGAGATTTAATTATTTTAAACATTTCTTTTGTTTTATTTATCTGTTTATCGAAATTATTAATTACAACTAATCTTTTGAGTTTATTTTTTTCAGTCAACAAGGATTTAATACTAGCTATTTTTTCGCTTTTATTTAATTTTCTGATTTTATGATTATTTTGACCCTTAGGACCATGCGCAACACCTCCACCCACAAATATTGGTGCTTTTCTACTAGCATGTCTTGCATTCCCTGTTCCCTTTTGAGCATAAATTTTTGAGGTTGAACCAATGATTTCATTTTTTTGTTTTGTCTTCGCTCTGCGTCCTTTGTAGTTAGCATTAGTTTTATATAATACTGAACTAACTACGGTGTTATTTATTTTGGAGCTAAATATCGAGTCTAATGCCTCGATCTCACTTTTTTTTCCATCTATACTAATTTTTTCTAATTTCATTTACTTTTTTTTCTTTTCTTGAATTTTTCTAGATTTCTCAAAATTTTCAATTTTCTCTTTAATCGTTAACTTTTTTAAATTTTTTATTGCCTTACTTACTGTTACTTCAGAATTTTTTGATCCAGGGATGGAACCTTTTAAATAAAGTAGACTGTTCTCTAAATCTGATTTAATGATTTCGATATTTTGAATAGTTCTTATTTTGTCACCCATATGTCCTGCCATTTTTTTTCCTTTAAAAACCTTACCTGGATCTTGTCTTTGACCTGTTGAACCATGAGATCTGTGGGATACTGAAACACCATGCGTAGCTCGTAATCCAGAAAAATTATGTCTTTTCATTGCTCCAGCGAAACCCTTTCCTATAGTTCTAGATTTAACGTCTACAAATTTAATTTCATTGAAAATTTCTATTCCTAGCTCATTTCCCTCTTTATAAATTTCTAAATTTTTTACTCTAAATTCTTTAAGTATTTTTTTAGGTTCAGTGTTTTTTTTTGTGAAAAAACCTTTCATTGATTTAGTTAACTTTGAATTTTTAATTTTACCATATCCAACTTGTACAGCGTTATAACCACGTTTATGCTCATCAATTATTTGAATTACTCTACCTTTCTCCATTTTAAGAACTGTGACAGGTATAGATTGACCAGTTTTTAAAAACTCTCTAGTCATTCCCATTTTTTTACCTATAAGTGCAATTTCAGTCATAAATTAAATTTTGATCTCCACATCTACACCTGATGCAAGATCTAATTTCATTAAAGCTTCAACAGTTTGTGGTGTAGGCTCAATTATATCGATTAATCTGTTATGTGTTCTTGTTTCAAATTGCTCCCTACTTTTCTTGTCAATATGTGGCGACCTTAAAACTGTGTATCTTTCTATTTTTGTAGGCAAAGGTATTGGGCCCTTAATATTTGCCCCAGTCCTTTTAACAGTATTGACGATTTCTTCAGTCGATTGATCTAACACTTTATTATCATATGCTCTTAATTTAATTCTAATATTTTGCTTTTCCATTTTAACCCGTTTTCTTTACTACCTCGTCTTGAACATTTTGGGGAACTTTATCATAATGATCAAAAAACATTGAATACTGAGCTCTTCCTTGAGACATTGATCTTAAACTGTTTATATATCCAAACATATTAGCTAAGGGAACCATAGCTGTTATAACAGTAGCATTACCTCTTTGCTCTTGTGTGTTTATTTGCCCTCTTCTACTATTCAAATCTCCAATAACATCACCCATATAATCTTCTGGTGTAACTACCTCGACTCTCATAATTGGTTCTAGCAACTTTAAATTACCTTTTGCACATGCTTCCTTAAAACATTGTCTAGAAGCAAGCTCAAAAGCAAGCACACTAGAATCAACGTCATGATGTAGTCCGTCCAAAATTGTTACCTTGTAATCAATAATTGGAAAACCGGCTAATATTCCTGAATCAGCGATTGTTTCTACACCCTTTTCAACACCTGGAATAAATTCCTTTGGTATGGCGCCACCTTTAATTTTACTTTCAATCTCTCTTCCTTTGCCTGGCTCTAAAGGTTCAATAGAAAGTTTAACTCTTGCAAATTGTCCGGCACCACCACTTTGTTTTTTATGAGTGTAATCAAATTCTGCAGCATTCTGTATAGTTTCTCTATAAGCTACTTGAGGTGCACCAACGTTAGCTTCAACTTTAAATTCTCTTTTCATTCTGTCTACAATAATATCTAGATGTAGCTCGCCCATTCCTTTAATTATAGTTTGTCCTGACTCTTCGTCAGAAGAAACTCTAAAAGACGGATCCTCTTTAGCTAACCTTCCTAATGCTTCTCCCATTTTTTCTTGATCGCCCTTTGTTTTTGGCTCTACAGCTATCTCTATAACTGGATCTGGGAATTCCATTGGTTCTAATAAAACTGGATTTTCTTCATCAGAAAGAGTATGTCCTGTGATAGTATTTTTTAAACCTGCTAGAGCAACAATATCACCTGCATTTGCCTCTTTTATATCTTCTCTTGAATTAGCATGCATTAGAAGCATTCTACCAACACGCTCCTCTTTTTCTTTTGAGGTGTTATAGATACCTGTTCCAGATTTAATAGTACCTGAATATATTCTTATGAATGTCAACGAACCAACAAAAGGATCATTGGCAACTTTGAAAGCTAATGCGGAAAATGGTGCTGTGTCCTCAAATTTCATCTCTATCTCTTCCTCAGAACCAGGTTTTGTCCCCTTTATTGACCCTATATCTTTTGGACTAGGTAGATAATTAACAACTGCATCTAATAATGGTTGAACACCCTTATTTTTAAAAGCAGAACCAGTCAATACTGGGACAAATTCAAAATTTAAGCAGCCCTTTCTTATACATTTTTCAAGATCCAGAGAATTTATTTCCTCACCATTTAGATAACTTTCCATTAGTTTTTCATCCTGTTCAACTGCTGTCTCTACAAGCTCTTGTCTGTATTTATTTGAGATATCTTTTAAATCATCAGGTATATCTTTCTCCTCCCACTCTGCACCTAAATCTTCATTTTTCCACACAATGGCTTTCATTTTAACTAAATCTACAATACCTTTTAATGAGGCTTCTATACCAACAGGTATTTGCATTACCAAAGGTTTAGCACCTAATCTATCTTTAATCATATCAACACATCTAAAGAAATCGGCACCTGTTCTATCTAATTTATTTATAAAACATATTCTTGGAACTTTATATTTATCAGCTTGTCTCCACACAGTTTCTGATTGAGGCTCAACACCAGCTACACCATCAAATACCGCAACAGCTCCATCAAGAACTTTTAACGATCTCTCTACTTCGATTGTAAAATCAACATGACCAGGGGTATCGATTATATTTATTCTATGGTCTTTCCAGAAACACGTTGTAGCTGCTGAAGTTATAGTTATTCCTCTTTCTTGCTCTTGTTCCATCCAGTCCATTGTTGCAGCACCATCATGCACCTCTCCAATTTTGTGACTTTTACCTGTATAATATAAAATTCTTTCTGTCGTAGTAGTTTTACCAGCATCAATGTGTGCCATAATTCCAATGTTTCTGTATTTATCTAATTGATGAGTTCTTGACATAATAGTTACCACCTAAAGTGGGCAAAGGCCTTATTAGACTCTGCCATTTTGTGTGTATCTTCCTTTTTTTTAATTGCCGATCCTCTGTTCTGATAAGCATCAAATATTTCATTAAATATTTTATCTGACATTTTTTTATCTTTTCTTTTTCTTGAGGCATCTATCAACCATCTTAATGCTAAAGCTTGTGATCTTTTTGATTTTACTTCAACAGGGACTTGATATGTTGCGCCTCCAACTCGTCTAGACCTAACTTCAACGGTGGGTTTTATGTTATTTATCGCTTCATTAAAAACATTTATGGGTTCATCTTTAGACTTAGATTTAATTTTATCTATTGCATCGTATACAATTCGTTCGGCAATTGTTTTTTTTCCGTCGTACATAATGGAGTTAATTAATTTTGGAATTATTGATGACTTATATTTTGGATCAATTAATGGTAATTTTTTTGGAGCTTTTCTTTTTCTAGACATCTAATTATTTACCTTTTTTAGTTCCATAAAAAGATCTTCGTTGTTTTCTATTTGCAACTCCTTGGGTGTCTAAATTTCCCCTAAGGATATGATATCTAACACCTGGCAAATCCTTAACTCTTCCACCACGAATTAAAACTACAGAGTGTTCTTGAAGATTGTGTCCTTCGCCAGGTATATATGCTGTAACCTCAAAACCATTTGATAATCTAACTCTAGCAACTTTTCTTAATGCAGAATTTGGTTTTTTTGGTGTTGTTGTATAAACTTTTACACAAACACCTCTTTTTAGTGGTTGTTTTTCTAGAGCAGGAACTTTGTTCCTGGTCAAAGGTCTTATTCTTTTTTTTCTCAATAACTGGTTTATTGTTGGCATAATAATAATTTGTTTGATGAAATTAACTTCCAGGGTAGTGGCAGCGTTTAGTACATAAGAGTACTACATTCCAACCAAAAAATATCGTCAAAATACTATAGAAAAAATTTTTGTCAATTTAATTGAACTGGAAAAAAGTGTTGATTTTATTGGTTTAATTGATCAACTGGCTCTTCAATTTTTTCTTGTTTGGATAAAAATTCCTCGTCATCTTTTAATGCTTTTTTATTCCAACCGCTTTTAATTGACCCTGTTCCAGCAGGAACCAATCTTCCTACAATAACATTCTCTTTTAATCCAGAAAGCTTATCAACTTTACCTTTTATTGCAGCGTCAGTTAAAACCCTAGTAGTTTCTTGAAAAGAGGCTGCTGATATAAAAGACTCAGTTTGTAAAGATGCTTTTGTAATACCCATTAAAACTCTATCACCTTTTGCAGGTTTTTTACCTTCGCTTTTAATTTTTTCATTTAATTCAATTAATTTTATCCTATCTATGATTTCTCCAGGCAATAAACTTGTGTCACCTGACTCTTTTATTTCTATTTTTTTAAGCATTTGCCTTAATATTACTTCAATATGCTTATCGTTAATTATCACACCTTGAAGTCTGTAAACTTCTTGAACTTGATTTACAAAATATTCAGTTAATTCTTCAATACCTAAAATTCTTAAAATATCATGAGGTAATGGTTGTCCATCTAAAAGATATTCACCTTTTTTAATTTTCTCACCTTGATTAAAATTAATATGCTTTCCTTTCGGAATTAAATAAGAAGACGATTCACCGTTTTCAGATTCTATAGTAACTCTTTGTTTACCTCTAACTTCTTTACCAAATAAAACTTTACCATCATTTTCGGCTATAATAGCGCTGTCTTTGGCCTTTCTAGCTTCAAATAATTCTGCAACCCTTGGTAATCCACCAGTAATATCTTTTGTTTTGGAAGTTTCTTTTGGCAACCTAGCTATCACGTCACCAGCAAATATTTTTTGTCCATCTTTTACAGATAAAATTGAGTCTGGAACCAAATAATATCTTGCTTCATTGTCATCAGCTTTTTTTATTACATTTCCTTTTTCATCTCTCAAAGTAATTCTTGGTTTTAGGTCCGTATTTTTGGATTGA
>CACFYR010000029.1 GCA_902570505.1 uncultured Pelagibacteraceae bacterium
AATTTTGAAAATAAACAAAAAATAATCACATTTGTTGGTAAATTAAATAGATCAAAGGGATATGATTTATTTGGTAAAGCAGTCATAAAAATATTGAATAATTATAAGGATTGGTCTGCTTATGTAGTTGGTGATGAGCCAAGAGATAGAATAATTTTTAATCATAAAAGGTTGATTAAATTTGGTTTTATTGAACATAAAAAAGTAATTAATATTTACAAAAAAACTAGCATAGCTGTTGTTTGTTCAAGGTGGGAAGAACCATTTGGAAGAACTAGTCTAGAGGCTACAGCCAACGGATGCGCTGTAATTATTAGTAATAGAGGAGGGCTTCCAGAAACAGTGACAAATGGAAGAATATTAAAAAATCTAACGGTTAAAGATATTTATCAAAATATTAAGGAATTGATAATAAATAAAAAATTGAGAAATAATTTACAGAAACTATCATATAAAAATTTTTATTTATCTCATAAATATGTATCAAAACAAATTGACGATGTCAGAAATAGTTTATTAAAAATAAATAAAATCAATTTTTTTAAATCAAATTCTAACTTAAGAATTTTGCATATTACTAATTTTAATGAGAGACATAATGGAAGACTATTTTTTAATACTGGCAGGAGAATCAATAATGGTTTTATTAGATTGGGTCATAGTGTATTAGAATTTAGTGATAGGGACATAGTTAGTAAGGGTAAATCAATAAGAGATTTTGATGGTTCAAGAACTCTTAACGATAAACTTGTCAAAACTTGTTATCATTTTAAACCAGATATAATCGTTTTAGGTCATGCAGATATGATATCTAAACAGGTTCTTTATGATCTAAAAAAGGATTATTCAAATTTAAAAATAACCCAATGGTTTTTAGATCCATTAAATAAACAAGGCCCAGATTACTTTAAGAATAAAAAAAGAATCTTGGATAAATCTGAGATACTTGATTCAAATTTTTTAACAACCTCACCAGATGCATTAAATTTTTTGTCAAAAAATTTTAAAAATTATTTTATTCCAAATCCTAGCGATAAATCTATGGAGATATTAAACAATTATAGAAATGATTGCTCAAACGATGTGTTCTTTGCATTAAGTCACGGCGTGCATAGAGGAAAACTTAAAAGAAGATCAACTGATGACAGAGAAACTTTTATTAAAAACTTAATAAATAAGTGTAAAAATATTAAATTTGATATATTTGGAATGAATAATATACAGCCAATTTGGGCTGACCAATATTTTAAAAATATTTCAAATTCAAAAATGGGTTTAAATTTAAGTCGAGGAACACCGATCAAATACTATAGTAGCGATAGAATAACTCAAATTATTGGAAATGGTCTTGTTACATTGATTGATGAAAAAACATGTTATAATGATTTCTTTGATAAAACAGAAATGGTATTTTATAAAAATATATCTGATCTTTCTGAACAAATAGAAAGAATATCCTCAGATGAAAAACTAAGAAAATTAATTGGTAAAAAAGGCAAATTAAAATATACAAAGTATTTTAATTCAACTCAAGTTGCAGAATTTATAATAAATAAAACTTTAGATATAAATAAAAAAAATAAATATTTATGGCACAAACCATAGAATGATTTCAATTCTTATACCAACATATAATAATTTAAATTATTTAAAACTTTGTTTAAAAAGTTTAGTAAAAAATTCAAGCTTTGAACATGAAATATTATTTCACATTAATGACGGTTCTGATGGTACTTTGAATTATATCAGGAAGTCTGGATATAAATATACGTACTCAGAGAATAATATAGGTTTATGTTCAGCTATTAATAAGGTATCTAAATTGGCTACAAAAAACTATATATTATATAGTCATGATGACATGTATTTTTGCCCTGAATGGGATAGGACTTTGATTAAAGAAATAAAATTATATAAAAACAGAGAATTTTATTTATCTGGCACTATGATAGAACCTAATTCAGGTCATATAGTTTATAATTTCGGTACAAACATAGATGATTTTAGAGAAAGTGAATTGCTTTCAAAGTATAAAAATATCAATTTTTACGATCATCAAGGTACACATTTTGCTCCTCATTTAATCTCATTTAAAATGTGGAATAGAGTAGGGGGTTTTAGCGAGGAATTTAACCCAGGGATCGGATCTGACCCTGATTTTAATATGAAGCTTTGGAAACAAGGAGTAAGAATATTTAAGGGTCTAAATGATTTTAAGGTTTATCACTTTGGATCTACAACATCGCGAAAGAAAAAAAATATCATTATGAATAGAGGTGATCGAATTTTTCTAAAAAAATGGGGTATTACTACTAAATTTTTTAAAAAACATTACTTAAAATCAAGAACAATATTTAAAGGCCCTTTGGATGAACCTAAAAAGAATATAGAATATTATTTTGATTTAATAATATGTAAATTTAAATACTTTTTTACGATTGGATAAATTATTTGATAAATAAATTAAGAAAAAGATTAAGTATCTTAAATAGAACCTTAAAAACAAAAAAGACTTCTTATTCTTTTGGCGGATGTGATCTTCTAATTAACTATTTATTTAAAAATAAAAAAAAAGGATTTTATTTAGATATTGGGTGCCAACATCCAACCTTTAACAATAATACTTACTTATTGTTTAAGAGAGGTTGGAGTGGTGTAAATATAGATTTAGATAGAAAAAATATAGATTTATTCGATATAGCTAGACCAAAAGATATTAATATATGCTCATGTGTATCCTCAGACATAGGTGAAAAAGATTTTTTCTATTTTCATGAAGGATCGCCAATAAATACTTTAGAACGTAAAACTTTATTAAACAAAGATAATTATATAAAAAAAAAAATTAAAACAAACACACTTAATAATATTCTTGATCAATTAAACAAACTAGAAGAAATAGATTATATGAATATAGATGTAGAAGGACATGAAATGAATATATTAAATTCTTTCGATATAGATAAATATAAACCGTCAGTGATATCTGTAGAATTCATCGATTTTAAAATGAAAAAATTAGAATTTAAATATAATAATATAGAAAGAGTTGTTAACTCCAATTTATATAAATTTTTAACTAATCAAAATTATAATTTTATAAATTGGTCTCATTCAGACTTAATATTTGCACATAATAATTTTAGAGATTAAATTTTTATTTTATTTAAAGCATTATTTTTAAATATATTTGCCTCTCTAATATATCTTCTAACCATTTGTGTTGATTTATGACCTGTCATAGCCATTATACTTCTCTCATCAGCTCCAGACTCGGCAGCTACCGTTGCAAATCCAGACCTTAAACTATGACCAGCAAAATTTTTATTTTCTATGCCTGCTAAGTTCAAATATTCTTTCATTAACAAAACTACCGATTGGTCAGTTAATCTTTTATCTGTTAATGATAAACCTTTGGAAAACCTTCTAAAAATAGGACCAGACTTAATTTTTGAAATGTCTAACCATTTTTGTAAGTTTTTAACAGGACAGTAAATTTCATTATTGAAGTAGGGTAGTCCTTTAATCATTCCTTCACCATACTGATCAGTTTTTGATCTTCTAATAGTGATTTTGAGACCCTCAGGAACAAATTCTAAATCCTCATGATCAATTGAAATAAGCTCGGTTCTTCTAAAACCTCCTCCAAACCCAATTAAGATTATTGATTTATCTCTTAACTTCTTAATTTCCTCTAATTTTTGTTCATTTATCACATTAATTATTGATTTTAAATGATTGATTAATATAGGTTTTTTACCCTTTTGAATGCTCCCTTTCACTCTTCTAATGCCCATTAAATTTTCAACTATGATTGGATGTTTCGTATCTAAATAATGCCCTTTTATTTTATGGACCATGCTTATTGATACCAATCTTCTTCTTAATGTGCTTATTTTTGAATTTTTAGATAGATGAGTAAGGTATAATGAAACAATTTTTGGCTCGGTCGGCAATGAATTTAAACCATGTTTTACACAAAAAGCGCCGAAGTCTTTGAAGTCAGATTTATAAGCTCTCAATGTGTTATCAGCTTTCGAACTTTTAAGATTACTTAATGTTGCCTCATGTAGCGATTTTAGGTCTGTAGTTAACTCTGTCATATTATTACTATTGATAACAATTAATTATCATTAGTAATATAATACCACATTTTAAATGTCAAGCAAATAAGTTATGCATAATTAATGCCTAAATATTTATTAATTGGCCTGGGTGTAATGACAATATTGTTCATTTCAATGCATTATTGGGGAAAATTATCTAATCAAGGAAAAAATAGAGTTTTAATGCTAATTTTTGGTGTTTTTTTCCTAAGTATATTTGTTTTGTTATTTTTATTAATGAACTAGCATATTTTATCCACAATGTTAGTAACCTTAATAATCAATTATTAAGTGATTACATTAAATTCTAAAATTTAATATGATTGAAGCAACTTAAGAGGCAACTCTTAACTGACCGACTGGGGAAAAACCGAGAGGTTCAAGCCCAGGGGGCAGAAAACTCTGCGGAGTAGCGCTATAATAGCGGAGTGGCAAGGCATGGCGGTAGCGCCTACAACGACGTGCCAAAACTACTGTTCTTTGTGCCTGAAAAGGTACAAGGAAACAGGGTTTTTTCTCATACATGATACTAAAAGGTACAAAGTTCCAGTTAAAGGTATGGAAATATCTTAAATCTATACCAAAAGGTAAGTTTAAAACCTATAAGCAAGTAGCTATTGGCATTAAAAGCCCTAAATCAGCACGTGCTGTAGCTAATGCTTGTGCTCAAAACCCTTATGCTCCATTTATACCATGTCATAGAGTTATCAGATCAGATGGAAAGCTTGGTGGCTATTCCGGCCGAGGTGGAGTAAAAACTAAGTTAAAAATGCTTAAAAAAGAGGGTATTTTGCTTAAATAAGTAAGCATTTCCAACATTTTTTTGATTTTTTCAAAAATTTAATATTTTATTTAATTATTCACCTGTCAGTTGAACTATAAATGTATAAATGCTTGTTTAAACCCCTTCTATGGCCGTTTAAACGCTATATTCAATAAATGCAAAGCTATGGTTTTTTTTGCAATTTTATTAATTTATTTTATTAAATTTCTAAAATGTATTAATGAAATGACTGTTTTAATTAATTCTATGTTTAACTATTTAGTTTTTGAGTTTATCTTAGGTATATATAATATATTGTAGTGCAAATTTTTCTTTTATATACCATAATTACTATCAATATTAATTACTTTAAATAATATAAAAAAATTAATAAAATCAATAGTTTAAATATATTTATTAAAGTATAATATTAATATATAGGTAACATATTAGAAAGTTTCTTTTTTAAATATATAAACACCAGATCCAATAATTAAAACTAATCCTGCTAAATGAAATATATCAGGAACATTATTAAAGAAATAAAAACCTATAATAACATTAGGCAATATCTCAAAATAACCAAAAGGTGCTAGTTTAGAGGCGTCAGCAAGTTTTAAAGATAAAATTAAAAGTAAATGTCCAATTGACGCAAAAAAGCCAATTAAAAATAAGAAAAACCACTGGTCTGATGAAGGCATAACCCAATAAAAAGGTATCACAAAAGACCCTATAAAGGCCCCTACTATACCGGTAAATAATAAAGTTAAAAGTGGGTTATCTACATTGCTCAATTTACGAGTTACAATTAAATAAAAACCATACATAAAACCTGTGCCCAGTGCTGCAAAAGTTGCCAAATTAAAATCAATTAATCCTGGTCTAATAACAATTAAGCATCCAAAAAAACCTATCATCACGGCCACCCACCTATTAAATCCAACCTTTTCATTTAAAAAAATAGGTGAAAAAATAGTAACAATTAATGGAGCTATAAAAGCTAAAGTTAATGCTTTTGATAAAGATATTTGTGAGATTGAATAAAAAAACAAAATATTAGCAAAAAATAAAAGTGCCCCTCTTATAATTTGTAATTTAGGTTTTTCAGATAACTTAAGATTTTTTTTAAAAAAAAGAACCATTGTTGGCAAGATTATTACAACTGTAAAAAAATATCTCGCCCAGGTTATTTGCAGAACAGGCAAAGATGAACTTAAATATTTTGCAATACCATCCATTATCGGAAGCATTGTCCAGGCTGAAAGATTCAATAAAATTGCCTTCATTAAAAGAACAATTTATTAAAATTTTCAGTAGTAATTTTATCTAAATTCTCAGTATCTATATTTTTAATAGTAGCTAATTTTTTTAAAGTATGAATTATGAAACTAGGTTCATTTTTTTTACCTCTTAAAGGATCTGGTGCTAGAAAAGGGCTATCAGTTTCAACTAATAATTTCTCAATTGGTATTTCTTTAAAAGTTGTTTGTAAATCCTGACTTTTTTTGAATGTAATAATACCACTTGCAGAAAAATACGCATTTAGATTCAATAGTTTCTTTGCAAAATCTAAAGACCCAGTAAAACAATGCATTAAAATTTTTAATTTGCTGTTTTTATATTTAGATAGAATTTTGTATGTTTCTTTTTCTGCATTTCTAGAGTGAATAATCAAAGGAACACTTAATTCGATAGACGCCTCGATATGTTCTAAAAAACTATTAATTTGGGATTCTTTATCACTATTATTGTAATAAAAATCGAGTCCAGTTTCGCCCACTCCTACTATTTTCTTATTTTTTCTTACATTTTTAATTATGTCTTTTGACGATATATTTGAGTTTGATGTTTCATGGGGATGTATTCCATAAGTACCATATATCATCATATCTTTGTTAATAAGATCAATAATATTTGAAAAATTTTTATCCGTGGTACATATAGTAAGTAATTTTTCTATACCAACAGATTTAGATCTAAGCAGAATTTCATCTAAATTATTAAAAATAGTTTCGTGATCTAAGTGACAATGCGAATCAATCATTTATCGTCAATTTTTTTTGTAAAATGTCTTTTTAATATACCTTTTTCTTCGAGTCTTTTTTCGTATTTGTTTATCTCGCTTACTAAATATTTGTCATATAGGTGAACTACATAAATTAAAATCATTACAAACAAAATTATCAGTAAAATTAAGGTAAATTGACTCATTATGATTTTGTAGTCTCCAATGCTGAGTAATAATCTAAATTTTTCTCAAATTCACTTAATCTTTTGTAAATACTTCGCAATTCTGTGATTGTAGTCCAATTATGAAGAAATAATGCAAAACCACCATGCACTCTGCTAAATGCATTTGATACTTGAACCATAACTCCTAATGTTATTAAGCCAGTAAAAAGCCCTGGTCCCATTATTAAATATGGCGCAATAATCATAAATTGATCATAAGTTGTCATCCATCCATCAAAATATCCATAATGAAGATACAATCTATGGTAATTTAATCTTATACCGGTAAACAACTCAAACAAAGTTTCTGTTTGTGCATAATTTTTTTTATCATCTTCGCCTAAAACTAAATCCTTTCTAAATGCTGCCTCAACTCTTTGGTTATTGTATTCTAAACCTGGCAACTTGATGCCTACAAACCATGAAATAAATATTCCGCCTAACGAAATTATAAGTGTAAACCATACTAATGAACCTTCTATATCTCTAAGTACTGGTATATCAACTTTATCACTTAGACCCCAAAGGATAGGGATAAATGCAATTAATGTCATAATTGCTCTAATAACCTGAAGCCCTAATGATTCAACAATTCTTGCAAATCTATTACAGTCCTCTTGTATTCTTTGACTAGCTCCTTCTATCTCATTTTCAACTTTTTGCCATCTTGGTATATAATTAAATGTTATGGCTTCTCTCCAACGTAATCCGTAAATTCTTGTAAACCAACCAGTAAATATTGCTAAAACTATGTATGGAAAAACGATAACAGTAAAAGATGGGCTTCCTTCAAATCCATTAAGTATGTAGTCTAATGAAATAAGTTGATCGTAAAATTGTTGAATTCCATCACTAGGATTGTTTTTAAAGTCACCAGCATTTTGTAATAAGTCATAAAATTTTCCATACCATGTATTAATAGCAACTGTCATTCTTACTTGGAAAAATAAAGAAATTATAAGTGTCAATAATCCACCCCATGACCATATTCTCCAATCTTTGCTTAAATAAAAACTTTTAAACATTTAGTTAATTTTTTGTGAAATTATCTGCATAGGATTTTTTAATAATTTTTCTTACTTTAGGCTCAATCAATTCGAAGTCTATTTTGTTTTTTTTTGCATATGCAACAGCTAATTCTTTAGTTTTAAACTCTAGATTTAATTCCGAATATGTATCATCTGAACTCTCCCACCCCATTAATGGATTAACACTATTGTCTTTTGTAATAAATTCTATAACCCACTTGTCAAATTTTTTAATTCCTGACTGCATTGCAGTTTTAGATGGTTTATATATTTTTGCTTTTTTCATAATAATGGTCGGGGTGGCAGGATTTGAACCTGCGACCCTCTGGTCCCAAACCAGATGCGCTACCAGGCTGCGCTACACCCCGAATGAGTAACTAATACAGAAGTTATGCTCAATTTCAATGCATAATCAGTCGCAAAAACAAAGTAATTTTTACAGAATCTGGTATATAGAAAACATGATAATAACATGTCCCGAAGATGGCAAACAGTTTGAAGTAGACGACAGTTTAATTCCAAAAAAAGGACGGTTAGTCCAATGCGGCTTTTGTGGTCATAAATGGCAATTTAATATTGAACAAAACCTAGTGGAGATAAATAAAAATGAGGCAATATTTTCACCTGAATTAAAGTCTAATAATAATGAGATTGAAAACGATATAAATAAAACTGTTATAGAAAATCATAATGACAAAATAGTCAGCTCAGAACAAGATGATTATATTGAGAAAAAAAAAATTTTAAATTCTTCGAAATATTTAAAATTTT
>CACFYR010000030.1 GCA_902570505.1 uncultured Pelagibacteraceae bacterium
TAAATGTTGTTATATTAGCATCTAAAATTGTTGTTCTTGATTTTGTATATCCTGCATCAAAAGCAATTATTTTATTTTTCTCATTTTTAATTTCTTCTTTGATTCTCTCAAAAATTAAAACATTTGCATCAACAGCCATTCCAACTGTTAATATTATTCCAGCTATCCCAGGCAAGGTCAGAGTAGCTTCAAATATCGTTAGTATACCTATTAAAATTATTAAATTTAGTATTAGAGATAAGTTGGCAATTAATCCAAAATATTTGTATTTATAAAGCATAAATAAAACTACTAAACAAAAACCAATAATTAATGAAATAATACCTGCTTTAATAGAGTCCTTGCCAAGATCAGGTCCTACAGTTCTTTCCTCAATTATATTTAATGGTGCTGGTAATGCCCCGGATCTTAATAATAAAGCAAGATCTGTAGCCGACTGAAAGTTAAAATTACCTGTAATTTGACCTGAACCACCAATAATAGCTTCACTTACAGTAGGGGCACTTATTATCTTATTATCTAAAATAATTGCAAGTTTCTTACCAACACCTGACGATGTTGCTTTTGCAAATTTTTTTGTTCCTACTCGATCTAAATTGAATGTCACAACTGTTTCATTTGTTTGACTATTCATGCTGGGGCTAGCATCTATAAGGTTTTCACCGCTTATAATTATTCTTCTACTTACAAATTCCTCGTTATCTTCGCCATCATATTTTAATTTTTCTATACCAAAAGAGTCCTCAGTTTTATTAGAGACAAATTGAAATGATAAATTTGCAGTTTTTCCTAATAACTTTTTAATTCTAGAAGGATCGTCAAGACCTGGTAACTCAACTAAAACTCTATCATTACCTCTTTTTACAATAGTTGGTTCATTTGTTCCAAGTTCATCCACTCTTCTTCTTACAATTTCAATTGCTTGATCTAATGATGAATTTTTAATTAAAACAAGGCCATAATCACTTAATTCTAAAATAAATTTATTATCATCAACATTAACTAGTAATTGATGAGTTTTAAATTGAGGATAATAAGGATTTATTTTACTATCATCACTATCTAATGAATCTTTTAATTTTTCTTTAGATTCCTCACTTACATTAAATTCAATTTTATTGTTTATAAGAGTCAAATTTTTTAAAATAATATTTTCAGATTTTGAAAATTTTCTAATCTCTAATAATTTCGATTGTAATTTTTGATTTATAATTGGACTATTGTCTACTTCTAGAAGCAGATAGGAACCACCTTGCAAATCCAATCCTAGATTAATTTTTTTACTTAAAATTTTGTTATCTGAGTTGATGAAATTGGAAAAAGCAAAATATGATAAAGCTAATGAAATTATAAAAATAATAACAATTCTTAATTTTGAAAAGTATAACATTTCTAAATGTTATTTTTTTGTATCTACCGTGCTTTTTATTAGACCCTGAACACCTGTGGTTCGTAATATCTCAACTTTTACATTATCTGATATTTCTACTTCAATTTTTTCATTATCAATAATTCTTTCTACTCTTCCAATAATTCCTCCAGAAGTAATAATACTGTCACCTCTTTTTAATTCTTCTACCATTTTTTTATGTTCTTTTTGTTTCCTTTGTTGTGGTCTTATCAAGAAAAAATAAAATATAACAAATATTAAAATTAGCGGTATAAATTGACCTATTGCTGGATCCATAATGATTTAAATTTAATTTGATATTTATACTAAATGATAAATTAAGACAACTCTTAATTGAGGCTTATTTTATCTTTGTTATTCATATAAGGTTGAAGAACCTTTGGTATATTAATTGTACCATCCTTATTTTGATAATTTTCCATCACAGCAATCAATGTTCTTCCGACTGCTAGTCCACTTCCATTTAAAGTTCCTGGGTGTTTATTTTCATTATTTGCGTCTTTATACCTTGTTTGCATTCTGTTCGATTGAAAAGTTCCACATGATGAACAACTAGAAATTTCTCGATATTTATTCTCTGATGGTAACCACACTTCAATATCATATGTTTTTTCGGCGCTAAAACCCATATCACCAGTTGAAAGTATGATTTTTCTATATGGTAATTCTAAATTATCTAATACCATCATTGCGCATTTAGTCATCCTCTCTAATTCTTCCTCGCATTTATTATTTTCTACAATACTTACAAGCTCAACTTTATAAAATTGATGCTGTCTTATCATTCCTCTTGTGTCTTTGCCGTAACTCCCAGCTTCTTTTCTAAAGCAAGGTGTAGAAGCGACCAGTCTTATAGGCAAATCTTTAATGTTTAAGATTTTATTTTTTACCATATTTGTCAAAATTACTTCAGCAGTTGGAATTAAAAATTTTCTATCCAATTTATCATCTAAAAGTAATTCGAATTGGTCATTTTCAAATTTAGGTAACTGTCCTGTGCCAAACATAGTATTTTCATTAGCAATTAAAGGTGGTGAAACTTCTACATAGCCATTAATCTTTGTGTGTAAATCTATCATGTAATTGGAAATAGCTCTTTCTAGAGAGGCAAGTTCGCTTTTTACGAAAACAAATCTAGATGAAGTAGTCTTTGTAGCAAGATCAAAATCTAACATTTTTAGGTTCTCACCTAACTCAAAGTGTGATTTTGGTTTAAAATCTAGTTTTTTGATTTCACCATGAGTGCTAACAACTTCATTAAAAGTCTCATCTATTCCTACTGGAACATTTTCTAAAGCAACATTTGGTAAATTTGACAAAATATCATTTAATTCATCTTTTGCGATCTTTTGTTCGTTCGTAATAGTTTCAATTTGTTGAGAAATAATTTTGGATTTTTCAAATAAAGATTTATCTTTTTTTTTAGATATGTCTTTTTTTTCCTTCTCAAGAGTTTCTTTTTTGTGAATTAATTCACGATTTTTAATATCTAAATTTCTTAATTTGTCTAAGTCAAAATTTACATTTCTATTTTGAATTTTCTTTTTAAATTCGTCAAAATTATCTCTAATATATTTAATATTGTGCATTTTTTTCTTTTATTTTATTTTCAATTAATTTAACCGATATTATTGACAATTCGTATAATATTAATAAAGGTATCGCTAAACCAATTTGAGTAATTGGATCTGGCGGTGTTAAGATAGCTGCACAAGCAAATATTATTACAATCACAAATTTTCTTCTTTCCTTTAAAAATGTAGAATCTATTAATCCTATTCTAGCTAATAAACTTAGTACTACTGGTAGCTGGAAACTTAATCCAAAGGCAAAAATAAGTTTCATAATTAGAGATAAATATTCATTAACCTTTGCCTCTAACTGAATTGGTAAATTAGTTATATTGCCTATGCTTTCAAATGACAAAAAAAACTTTATTGCTAATGGCATAATCAAATAGTAAACAAGCATTCCACCTAATAAAAAAAGAATTGGCGTCACAATTAAGTATGGCATTATTGCTGATTTTTCGTGTTCATATAATCCAGGTGCAATAAATTTCCAAATTTGAATTAAAATAAAAGGACTTGTAAAAAAAAATGCTGTAAAAAAAGAAACTTTTAGATAGGTTAAAAATGTTTCTTGAAGTGCAGTAAAAATCAACCTTCTATTAATATTATCATTTTTTACAGCTTCAGCATAAGGCTCAACTAAAAAACCATAAATATAATCAGAAAATAAATAACATATAACAAATAAACAAACTAAAAAAATTAATGTATTAATAAGTCTTTTTCTTAATTCTGTTAAGTGACTTATAAAACCTAAATTATTATCGTTAGACATTTTTATCGTTATTATTTTTTGTTTTAATATCTTCCTTTAAATTTTTTTCCTCATCTATATCAATATTACTTACCTCGGTAACTTGAGATTGAATATTGTTTACATATCTTTTTATAGATCCAACCCATGAACCAATTTTTTTTATCATAATTGGAAAATCTTTAGGACCGACTACAATTATAGCAATAGATACAATTATTAATATCTCTAACCAACCAATTTGTGGCATTTAAATTATTCTTTATTGTTATCTTTATTATTGGAATCTTGATTTTCGCTTATATTTTTTGGTGGGTTATCTTCAGAAGGATCAGCCATTCCTTTTTTAAAACTTTTTATGCCTTTTGCAACATCACCCATCAAACTAGATATTTTTCCTCTACCAAACAATAAAACAATTAATACAGCAACAATTGCAATTTGCCAAAATCCAATACTCATACTTCTATTTATAGCCTTTAAATATAATTTTTTAAAGAAACTTTTTTTAAATTACTCTTCGTTTTTTAAGGTACCGCTAAGCATTTCATCAATATCTGAATAAATATTCTCCTTTTTTTCTGATTGCTTCTCTTTATAAAATTTTCCTGTACCAAAAATATTTGATTCAACGCTTGAGGTATCTATCAAACCAGCAGAGCCTAATTCATCAATAGTTGGTAAATCAGATAGCTTCTGCAAACTAAAATGATTTAAAAATTCATCCGTTGTACCATATTGGATAGGTTTACCTGGAACATCCTTTCTACCCATATGCTTAACCCAATTGAGTTCTAGAAGAATATCAAGGGTATTTGTACCGAAAGCTACGCCTCTTATTTCCTCTATTTCTGCTCTGGTGACTGGTTGGTGATAAACTATGATTGATAGAGTTTCTATTGCAGCTTTTGATAATTTTTTTTCTACAGTCTTTTGTTGTGACATTAATGATGATAAATTTTCTGCTGTTCGGAAAGACCATTTGCCGGATATACGAACTAAATTAATACCCCTATTCAAATAATTTTTTTTTAAATTTTCAAGACATTTGTCTATATTTGTTTTTTTTGATATTTTTTTTTCAATTGAAGCAACATCTAGAGGTTCAGGGGAGGCAAAAATTACTGCTTCAATTTCTCTCTCAGCTTCTGAAATCTTATCAGGAAATTTGACAATATTATTTGACTTAATTTTTTTCATTTTTCTTTGATGAATATATCATCGAATAAATTATTTTGTTTTAAAGTTATATTACCCTCTTTTACCAATTCAAGAGATGCTGACAATATACCAGCATTTCCAGTTCTGGATTTACTTTTTGAATTTTTAAAATCTAATGGAATAAGATCCTCAATGTTTTTCCAATCGGATAATTTTCCAAGAAACTGTTTTATTGTTCTTATGCCGTCTTCGGTTGTAAAAACAGGAAGTTTCGGAATTGAAATTCTTTGAAAATTTTTAGTTTGTATAATTGTGGAATAAATTTTTAAAATTTCATATAAAGTTAAAGAATATTTTGTATTATAAATTGACCTTATACCTCCCTTGCCACCCCTTAAAAAAATATCTCTTCCAAGCCTTTTTCTTTTTAACATTTGATCAGATAATATTCTTATTAGCTCAAGCTTTTTTAATTGTAATTTTAATTTGTCAGCAACTTCTAAAGCTTTAAACTCTTCATCATCACTTTCAGGTAAAAGTAATTTTGATTTTAAATATGTAAGCCATGTAGCGATTAGGAGATATTCTGAGGCAACTTCTAAGTTTATATTATCAGATTTTGTAATAAATTCATAAAATTGATCAGCAAGTTTTGTTATAGATAATTTTTCTAAATCAACTTTTTGAGCTTTAGCTAAATCTAACAATGTGTTTAAGGGCCCGCTATAAAGATTTAAATTCACCTCAAAATATTGGGAATCATTCTCGTTCATAAAAATACTTTAACTTACTTTTTTTAATAATTGTGATGTTTTTTTTTTAATAAAAGAGCTTAAAAAGGGTGAATTTTGTGCAACAATTTTCATTTCGTTCATCTTCCCATTGCAATGCATTACAATATTGCAGCCAGCATTAAATGCCATAGTTGTGTTTAACTTTACAGAATATTTAAGCGCACGCATAGAGATATCATCAGTAATTAATAAATTTTTGAATTTAATTTTTTTTCTAATTATGTTGACTATTTTTTTTGAATGAGTTGCACAATGTGTGCCATCTATATCATGAAAAACGATATGAGCAGTCATAGCTAATAAACATTTTTTATTTTGAAATGTATAGAAATCATTTTTTTTTAAATAATTATATTTTTTATAAACTATTGGTAATTTTATATGGCTATCTGACTTTGCGAGACCGTGACCAGGAATATGTTTTATCACTGTATTTATTCTGTTTTTTTCATATTCTTTAATCACAAAGTTACCAATAATACTTATTTTTTTGGGATCACTAGAATAAGCTCTATCACCTATTATTTTATGATAATTTTTTCTTTTAATATCAAGGACCGGTACAGTATTAATATTAATCCCTAATTTGTTAAGCAAATAAGAATTATTTTTTATATATGTCTTAATTACAGATTTAAAATTTTTTTTATTCTTATCATAAATTTTGCCAAACATTGATGCATTAAAAAAGGAATTATCAATTATTTTGCTTAATCTACATACTCTGCCACCTTCCTCATCGATTAATATAGGGTAGTTTGGATCTTTAAATATTTTTTTTATACTATTTGTGAGACTGGAAACTTGGGAGATATTACTAATATTTCTTGAAAAAAGAATAATTCCCCATGGTTTAAATTTATTTAAGAAATAAATTTCATCTCGACTAAGTTTTAAGCCTTTAATACCACAAATAAATGATCTTCTTTTGTTAATTAATTTGTAATAGTTCCCAAAATTTATATTCTTCTTCATCATCTAATTGATTGTCTACATATTCAATAATATCCACTGTGTTATTTTTTAATACTTTTAAATCTAAATCATTTATATTTATATTTTCATCTTTATAATTAATACTTCTATAAGTATTTTTAATGTTGGTTTCAGACAAATAAAATTTTATTGTTAAAAAAAAAAATAAAATTATTGTAAATATATAAATAAAATATTTTATTTCCTTTATCATCACATTTTTTCAGGTGTATCAACACCAATTATATTCATTCCGTTTTTAATTACTATTTGTACAGACTTTAAAAAAATTATTTTTTCCATAGAAATTTTATCTTCATCTATAAATCTCTTAGACTTATCACTTTTTCCTAAATTCCAATAATGATGGAATTCTGATGAAAGTTCATATAAATACGTAGTAATTCTATGAGGTTCTAATTTATTGATAGATAGCTCAACACACTTTGGCCATTCAGATATTTTTCTAAAGACTTTTATTTCTTCATGAGAAAACTTTAATTTAGTATTATTTATATTGAGGTTCTCATCAATATCTTTATTTAAATTTCTAAAAACAGAAAAAATTCGAGCATAACAATACTGCACATAATAAATTGGATTATCTTTTGATTTTTCTTTTACTTTAGTAAAATCAAAATCAAGCTCAACATCACTACTTCGATTAAGCATAATAAACCTCGTTGCATCTTTTCCTACCTCATTTATTAGATCTTCTACAGTTATGTAGTCACCTTTTCTTTTTGACATTTTAAAAGGTTTTCCATCTTTAATTAATTTCACTAATTGGCTAACTTTACAAATTAGTTTATTTTTTGACCCGGACAAAGCCTCAACTAATGATGTAATTCTTTTTATGTAACCTGTATGATCTGAACCTAAAATATTAACTAGAATATCATAATTTCTCTCAAGTTTATTATTATGATAAGCAGAGTCGCTTGCAAAATATGTCCAAGATAAATCTGATTTCTGTAATGCTCTATCCTTGTCATCACCAAAAGATGTTGATTTAAATAATAACTGTTCTCTTTCCTTATAGTCGCTAGATTTAATTCTTTCTGGGGCTTTTATTAAACCACTATACAAAAGATTTTTTGATTTTAATTTATCTATTACTTTCTCTACCTCATTGTTAAGAACTAAAGATTTTTCACTAACAAAATTATCTTGATAAATCCCTAAATTTTTCAAATTATTTTTTATAAGGCTAAGCGATTCATTAATAGCAAAAACTGTTAATTTTTCCGATATCTTGTCATACTTTTCAAAATCTAAATTTTTATGTTTTTTTATTATATTTTCAGCAATATCTTTTACATAATCGCCTGGATAAAGTTCTGTATTATCATAAGGAAATTTCTCATTAAATTTAATTTCTCTTATTCTTAAAAATACTGATTTGGTAAAAGAATTAATCTGATTACCATAGTCATTTACATAATACTCCTTGGTTACATGATGTTTATTAAAAATAAGTAAATTAGAGATTACATCACCTAAGATTGCACCTCTACAATGGCCAACATGTAAAGGTCCTGTTGGATTAGCAGACACAAATTCAATTAAATATTTTTTTTTAACTTCCGATTTATTTATTCCGTATTCATTTTGGTTCTTTAGTAGATCTTTTAAAAAAAAATTCCAATAATTGTTAGATAGATTTAAATTTAAAAATCCAGGTTTTACAAAAGTAACATTTTCTACACCATCAATTTTTAACATCAAAATTTTCAGTTGTTCACCAATTTGCTGTGGTGACATTTTGTTAATTTTGCTAAGAACCATTGCTGCATTTGTAGATAAATCACAATTAAATTTTGATGGTGGAATTTCTACATTAATGGAATCTAAATTTTCAGGCAAAAGTATTTTTTTATTACTATTTTCATTAATTAATATTTCTTTAATTTTATTTAAATAGTTTTCAAAAATATTCATTTTATTTTTTTGTACAAATTAATTGCAAAACGATCTGTCATTCCAGATATATAGTCTGATATAGCTCTTTGTTTATTTGAATTAATTTTTGATTTTTCCAGGAATTTGTTTGGTTTTTTACTTATTTTTCTAAAAAGAAATTGTAA
>CACFYR010000031.1 GCA_902570505.1 uncultured Pelagibacteraceae bacterium
TTTCCTTTCAGCTTGTTTTACTTTGATTTAGATAATAACTTATCTACACTTTTTACATAATCCAAAGAACTCAAGATTGTATTTATTATACTTCATACCTGAATTGTCCTGAAAACCAGATAGATATTTAGATAATTTAGGGTTACTTATTTCAGTAACTTTTTCACAGCCATCGCAGATAGAAAAGGCTGTTGCATTAGAAATTGTGCAACTAGAGTTTTTACAAGCTACAAAAGCGTTTTTACTCTCAATTTTATGTACTTTACCTATTTCAACTAGTCTATCTAAAGCTCTATAGACTTGAGGTGGAGCCTTAAGACCTTTTTTTTGAACATTAAATAAAATTGAGTATGCTTTTAAGGGCTGATTTGCTTTTTCAATATAGTCTAAAACTATTTTTTGATTTTTTGATAAATATCCTTGCTTTTGAGCCATAATTTCTTTTATCAATGAAAAGTTAGCTTTTCAATTGAGAACTCCTTTTAATTTTAATTAATGATAAAACAAACAATATTAAACCAGCAGTTATAATAGATGGGCCTGAAGGTGTATTTATTTCTAATGAACTGAATAAACCTATTAATACAGACATTAAACCTGCAATAACTGAAAATATAACCATGTTTTTAGGGTTTGAAGATATATTTCTAGCAATTGCAGCAGGCAAAATAAGCATTCCAGTTATTAATAATAATCCAACCATTTTTATTGAAATTGCAATAATTGCTGCAAGTAAAAGAGTAAATATAGCTTTCACTCTCTCTGGTTTCATTCCTTCTGCTTCTGCAAGTTCGTAATTAACTGTTGATGCAAAAAGTGGTTTCCATATTAATTTCAAAACTAATAAAATTAATGCACCACCAAACCATACAATTATAATATCATTTACATTTACAGCTAAAATATCTCCAAATAATAAACCCATTAAATCAAATCTTATTGTTGCTATTAATCCAATAACTACCAATCCAACAGCAAGAGAAGAGTGGGCTAGCAGTCCTAATAATGCATCTGTGGGTAAATTAGTTGTTTTCTCTAATTTTAGTAAAATTAAAGCAACGACAGATGAGATTATAAAAACAGATAATGCTATATTAATTTCCATGGTATAAGCTATAGTAATTCCTAGCAAAGCCGAGTGAGCTAAAGTATCTCCAAAAAACGATAATCTTCTCCAAACAACAAAACAACCTAAAGGTCCAGTAACTAGAGCCATACCAATACCTACAAATAATGCTCTTATAAAAAAATCATCAAACATTTTTAATTTTCCTCAACTGATCCATCTACACCATGTTTATGGTCGTGCTTATGCTCGTAAATAGATAATATTTTTGAAACATCTTCACCAAATAATTCTTGATATTTTTTATTATTTGCTACAGAGATTGGTGTACCCGAACAGCAGACATGACCATTAAGGCATACTACATGGTCTGTTTTGGACATAACAACGTGTAAATTATGAGATATCAGTAAAATCCCACATTTCAAAGTTTCAGATATTTTTTTAATTAATTCGTAAAGTTCAATCTCTCCTGTAAAATCTACTCCTTGAACAGGCTCATCTAAAACTAATAAATCTGGTTTTTTTGCTATAGCTCTGGCCATCAAAACTCTTTGAAATTCTCCACCAGATAAACTTTTTAAATCATTATTAATTAAATGTTTTGCACCTGTAATTTCTAATGCATCATTAGTTTCATTATTTTGTAAATCTGATGTTAAATTCATAAAATCAAATACTCTGATAGGCAAAGTCCAATCAATAGAGATTTTTTGAGGAACATATGCAATTTTTTTTGTGTATTTTTCAACTTTACCGCTGATATTTTTATATAAACCAAGAGCTATTTTTGCTGTTGTTGTTTTTCCGGAACCATTAGGACCTATCAATGTAATTATTTTACCTTTTTCTATGTTTAAAGTTACATCTTTTACAAGCCATTTATTATTTAAATAAACACCAGCATTCTCCATTTTGACTAGTAAATTATTTTTATTTTCCATAATATTTTCTTGCCTTTTTAATATGTTATATTATAACATTGTTATATTATAACAATTTATAGAAAGATATCATATGAAAAAAATATTCAAATCAACTATTTTTACTTTAACAGCTGCATTATTTCTTGTTTTAACGCCATTAAAGGCTGAGATTAGTGTTGTAACATCTATTAAACCCTTACACTCGTTAACAAGCTATATTATGGAAGGAGTAGGGGAGCCTGAACTAATTATTGATGGTGTTGCATCACCTCATAATTTTCAAATTAAACCATCTCACGCAAAAATGTTACAAAATGCTGATTTAGTTATATGGATTGGTGAGGACCTAGAGAGTTTTTTACCTACTGCACTTAAAAGTATACCAAAAGACGCTGTTGTATTTGAATTATTAGATCAAAGTGGATTAAAAAAATTAAAATTTAGAGAAAAAAATATTTTCGAAGGTCACGATGATCACGGCCATGATGAGCACGCAAAAAAGGAAGATGATCATGATGATCATGGGCATGACGATCATGGTCATGGCCATGGATCATTTGACCCTCATATATGGTTAGATCCTGCAAACGCAAAAGTCATAGTAAAAAAAATTACTAACCAACTAAGTAAAATTGATAAGGATAATGCATCTACGTATAAAGCTAACTCTAAAAAAGTTATAAAGGATTTAGATGGTCTTATTAAAGAGGTTAAAAATGAAATTAATAAAGATGCAAGTTTTGTTGTATTTCATGATGCATATCAATACTTTGAAAAAAGATTTGGTTTAAATGTGATAGGAGCGTTAACTGTAAATCCAGATGTAATGCCTGGCGCAGAACAATTATCTGAGATAAGAGAAGTTATAGAGCATGAAAAAGCCAAATGTATTTTTTCTGAGCCTCAATTTAACCCAAATATAATAAATTCTATTGCAAGTGATACAGGAGTAAAAACAGGAGTTCTTGATCCTTTGGGTGCAAATATTGATAAAGGAAAGAATATGTATTTTGATTTAATCAAAGATATGTCTAATTCGTTAAAGGATTGTTCATAGAAATAAAATTATTAGTTAAATTTTATTTTTTTTGTTATCAAAGAATACGACTTTGTCTTTATTGAAAGAAAAACTTGTATTGTTTTGAGGAGTCTCTTCTGATGTTCTTATTCTAATTTCGTTATCTTTGAATAAACCGTAAATAATTTTGTCAGAGCCCAAATTCTCTATGAGATCAATATTAATATTAAACTGTATTTCATGTTTAATATTAGGATGTATATGTTCTGGTCTAATTCCTAAATATATTTCATTACTAAATTTATAATTTTTAAACTCATATTCTTTTCCAAAAATTCTTAAAGTATTATTGTTTATAATATTAGATTTATTAATTTTGATAATATTCATTTTTGGCGTTCCAATAAATTCTGCAACAAATAAGTTATTAGGAAAATTATATATCTCATCTGGAGATCCTACCTGCTCAATTCTGCCTTCATTTAAAATAACCATTTTATCTGCCAAAGTCATAGCCTCTACCTGGTCATGAGTAACATAAATCATATTGGTTTTTATTTTTTTATGTAATTTAGAAATTTCAACTCTCATTTCTGATCTCAACGCTGCATCTAAATTTGATAAAGGCTCATCAAATAAAAATATTTTTGGATTTCTAGAAATTGCTCTTCCTATTGCAACCCTTTGTCTTTGACCACCAGATAGCTGTCCCGGTTTTCTATCCAAAAGATGTTTTATTTTTAGTATCTTTGCTGCTTGATTTACTTTCTTTTGAATATTGTTTTTGGAGATCTTTTCCATTTTTAATCCAAATGACATATTTTCATAAACATTCATATGTGGGTATAAAGCATAAGACTGAAACACCATTGCCATATCTCTTTTTGAGGGTAGCAAATCATTAATAATGTTTTTATTTAAAAGTATTGTGCCTTTATCTATTTTCTCTAGGCCTGAAATCATTCTTAAAAGGGTAGACTTTCCACATCCAGAAGGCCCCACTAAAACAGTAAATTCACCATCGTTTATTTCTAAATTAAACTTTTTGATAACTTTGTTTTTGCCAAATGATTTTTCTACATTTATAAATTTTATCTTCGCCATAAAAAAGAAATTTAATGTATAATTTCTATTTTATAATCATTTTAAAAACCATCGTTATAAAACATAATATTTAAAGGGATAATTAAAGGGTTTTTTATTCTTTTCCTTTTTGGTACATTTTTTAAAATTATTTAATAAGGAGACATTATCAATGAAAAAAATAATTATTTATATTTTTGCCTCACTATTTTTTGCAAGCTCTAGTATTTCAGGAATTACTTTTTGGACTACAGAAGTTCAGCCCGCGAGAATGGCTAAACAACAAGAAATGGCAAAAGATTTCGAATCTAAAACAGGTATAAGTGTTGAGGTTATTCCTGTGGAAGAAAAAGATTTAGGAAAAAGAGCTACAGCTGCAGCTGCAGCTGGAGATCTTCCTGATGTAATATATCATACACTTCAGTACGTCTTACCATGGGCGGAAGCTGGTATACTTGATGTAAATGCTAATAATGATGTAGTAAAGCAATTAGGTAAAAAAACTTTTGCACCAGGACCATTAAACATGGCTAAAAAAGGTGGGAAGATTGCTGCTGTTCCAGTTGATGGTTGGACCCAAATGGTAGTGTATAGAAAAGATCTTTTCGAGAAAAATGGATTAGAACCACCAACTTCTTATAAAAATATTGAAAAGGCTATACAGGTTCTATCAGGTTCAGATATGTTTGGTTTTGTTGCGGCAACAAAAACAGATGAAAACTTTATGAGCCAAGTTTTGGAACATGTTCTTTTAGCAAATGGAGTTAATTTTGTTAAAAAGGGTGGAACTAAAAAACAAGGGAAAGCTCTAAAGAATTCATTAGAGTTTTATAAAGTTATAGCTAAGGCTAGCCCCCCAGGAGAACTTTTTTGGAAACAATCTAGGGAATTATATTTTGCAGGAAAAACACCAATGATAATTTGGTCTCCATTTATAATGGACGAGCTTGCAGGATTAAGAGACTCAGCGCCTCCAACAATAAATAGTGATCCTACTTCTTCTGAATTAGCATCTAAGACTGGTTTCATAACTAATTTTAGTGGTCCTAATAACAGAAAAGGTGCTGCATGGGCTGATGTAAGATATATGGGTATTACTGCAGATGCTGACACAGATGAAGCTAAAAAATTTGTTGAGTATTCAATGAACGAAGGTTACACGGCTACACTTGGTATTGCCCCTGAAGGAAAATTTCCTGTTAGAAGAGGAAATAAGAATGATCCTAATGCATACACAAATGCTTGGAGTAAATTACCTGTGGGTGTTGATAGAAAAAAACCATTAACTGAGCTTTATTCAAGTGATGTAATTAATAATATTGTTGCAGGTCTAGATACAGCTAATAGATGGGGTGTTAAAGAAGGTGAACTATCAAGAGCCTCAAAAATTATCAATGCACAATTCTTAAACAGAATTACAAGAGAATATATTGATGATCAAATTACTGTAGACGAGGCAGTCGATAAAATTAATGCAGAACTAGCTAAATTTTAAATAAATATGTTTTAAAAGCGGATAATAATATATTATCCGCTTTTACATGGCTGACAAATTATCAAAAATAGAAAAAAGAACCGCGTACGCGTTAATTTTGCCTGCGATACTGCTTGTATTTTCTATTATCCTTTTTCCGATTTTTGCAAATATTTGGATAAGTTTTAAGGAAGTTGAGTTAAAAGATATAAGAATACCTGAACCAAGAGCCAAAAAAATTATAAAATCAATTCCTGAGGATCTAACAAAATTAAAAATTGTTTATAAATTAAGAAATAGTTCATTACTTGAGAATATAACTGATGTTAAATTAAAGGATAAACTACCAGCAAATATAGAATTTATTAATATCGATCCTAGATGCAACTTTAAATCTAGAACGCTATCATGTTCATTTGGTGAATGGAAAGCTAAATATAGAGAAAATTTAGAGTTTATTATTTATAATGTTAACGGTAACTCAATTGATAAAAAATCTTTAAAATCAAAAAAACCAAAGTTATCTGGTAAAGCTGATAATATACTGCTTACAACCAACTTTACTTTAAACAATTTTAAAAAAGTTTTTTTCAAAAATGATTTTAAAGATTTATTATTAACCACATTTTATTTTACATTTTTTGGCACATTAGGTGCAATCATTTTTGGTGTATTGGCTGCACAATTAGTCAATCAAAAATTCAGCGGTAGAACTTTTATGAGAAGTATTTTACTTTTTCCTTACGTAGGCCCTGTGGTAGCATTAGCTTATACATGGACTTTATTACTGGATCCAAACAGTGGAACTTTGAATGCAATTCTTATTAAATTCCAAATTTTAGATCAACCAATAAATTTATTAGGTCAAAAATATTTAACATTTCAATTTTTAGGAATTGATTTAAAGCTGAGATTAGCACTAACAACTGTAATATTCTTTGAGATATGGAGATATTTTCCATTAGCTTTCCTTTTTGTTCTTGCAAGATTGCAAGCAATACCGAAAGATCTTTATGAGGCAGCTGATGTAGATGGGGCAGGACCACTTAATAAATTTTTTAATATTACTTTTCCTCAAATTACAGCGATTATATCAATATTATTCATGATAAGATTTATTTGGAATTTTAATAAATTTGAGGACATTTTCTTATTAACTGGTGGAGCCTCAGGAACTAGAACACTTCCAATAAATGTTTATGAGCAAGGTTTTGCAATTTCAAATATAGGAATGGGCTCAGCTGTTTCAATGGTTATAGTTTTGATCTTAATTATTTTTATGATTTTATATTTTAAATTAATAGGGAAAAGAGCAAATGAATTATAAATCAACTTTAATTTATTTAATAATTTCTACATTATATCTTTTAACCTTAAAGCTTGTTTGGATAATTTTATCAGTATTACAAGGGTTAGAAATGACAAGCATCACCTTGGAAAAAAATTTAATTTTAGGGTTAAGTATATCTTTATTATCTATTCTATTTGGAAATAAAATTAATCTATTAATTAAAAATTTAGGCTTATCTTTAGTATTTACTTATTTTTTCTATATTTATAATACTGTTGCACCTATTTGGTTTTATTTTGGAATATTTGTAATTTATCTTTTTTTTCTAAATAATATAAAAAATTATGATTTAAAATATTTGAATAAGCCTCATGTTATAGAGACGACAATTTTTAAATATATTACTCTATTTGGAATAGTTTTTTTTTCTCTAGTAATACTATTCCCATTTTACTTAATGTTGATAACAAGCTTTAAAACTCAAGCTTCATTATTAATGAATCCTTTAGATTTTAGTTTAGATTTCACTAAAAGTTTTAAAGAATTTTTTAAATCATATTTTGTTGTATTTAAAACTTATAACTTCAGCAGATATATATTAACAAGCACTATAGTTTCCATCGGCACTGTAATAATTACACTTTTATTTGCTATACCAGCCGCGTATGCTGTGGCGAGATTAAATTTTTTTGGTAAAACTTTTCTTTCAACATCAATTTTAATTATATATATGTTTCCAGCTATTGTTCTTGTAATTCCGCTTTATACAATTTTTAGTCAATTAGGATTAAGAAATTCAATTAGCGGTTTGTTAATAGTATATACAGCAACAACACTTCCAGTGGCTATTTATATGCTTCAAGGATACTTTAAAAGTATTCCTAAAGAAATTGAAGATGCAGCCTTAATAGATGGTCATAATTGGTTCGGCATCATCTTAAAAATAATCATACCGTTAAGTCTTCCTGCGATAGCCTCAGTTGCATTATATGTTTTTATGATTGCGTGGAATGAATTTCTTTTTTCTTTGATGTTTTTAGATAATCCCAAAACATTTACTTTATCTAGAGCTATTAATTATCTCTCAGGTGATGCGGAAACACCAAGACAATTCTTAATGGCAGGTTCAGTAATTGTGACCTTACCTATATTACTGATATTTATATATTTTGAAAAATATCTTGTTGGAGGCTTAACTTCTGGAAGTATCAAAGGTTAATTAGTTTTAAATCAAATCTATTTCTATAGGTGTATGATCCGAAGGCTTTTCCTTGCCTCTAGGGTATTTATTAATTTTAATATTTTTTAAATTTTTAATAAGTGAATTTGAGATTAAAAAATGATCAATACGTAGACCATTATTTTTTTGCCAAGCACCTCTCATATAATCCCAGTATGTATACCCCTCTGTTTCTGGATATAAATATCTATATGCATCATGAAATCCTAAGCTTAATATTTCTCTAAACTTTTTTCTAATATCTAATCTATATAAAGCATCGTCTTCAAAACTTTTTGGATTATAAACATCATCGGCAGCAGGAATTATATTAAAATCACCACCAATTATTATATTTTGATTTTTTTTTAAAGAGTTTTTAATTAATTTTTGGAAATTTTCTAACCAACTTTTTTTATAAAAATATTTTTCTGTATCAACTGGATTTCCATTTGGAACATAAATATTAATAATTTGAACTTTTTTTTTTTTATAATCCATATCAGC
>CACFYR010000032.1 GCA_902570505.1 uncultured Pelagibacteraceae bacterium
TGCCGAAAAAACCTGATAGTATAGATCCTAATAATGGAAGAAAAATAATAAAATATTCCATTTTACCCTTTTAATTTGTCAATTTCTTCAACACGTATAGTTCCAGAGTTTCTAAAATAAACTACGATTATAGCAAGACCGATTGCGGCTTCTGCTGCTGCAACTGTTAAAATAAATAATGTGAAAATTTGACCTGTCAGGTCATTTAAAAAAGCTGAAAATGATACGAGATTTATATTAACAGCAAGCAATATCAATTCAATACTCATTAATATGACGATGATATTCTTTCTATTTAAAAAAATACCAGCGACTCCAATTGTAAAAATTATTGCTCCTAAAGTTAAATAATGACCTAATCCAATTTCAAGCATCAATCTTAACTCCTTTATTTTTCTCAACATCAACTATCTCAATGCTAGTATCTCTTTCTCTAGAGATTTGTTCAAAATAACTTTGTCTTTTAAGACCTTTTCTTTTTTGATAAGTTAGAACGATTGCTCCGATCATTGAAACAAGCAAAATCATTCCGGAAATTTGAAACAAATGTATGTAATCAGTATATAATACTGAGCCAATAGAATGTGTATTCGTCTCTCCTATACTAAGTGATAAGTTTAAGTCGGTTGATAACTCAGGTTTAAATTTCCAACCACCTACTACAATTATCAATTCAAAAAATATAATTACACTTATTAAAAATCCAATAGGTATATGTGAACTTGTTTTTTCTTTACTTTTTTTACTTTGAAACCAAGCATTTTCTTGTTGTGCAACATTTAACATCATAACAACAAATAAAAACAAAACCGCAACAGCTCCGACGTAGACTATTAACATTATCATTCCTAAAAATTCTGCACCACCCATAATAAATAAACAGGATATACTTACGAAATCTAAAATTAAAAAAAAAACAGAGTGAACTGTATTTCTAGAAACAGTTACCATTATTGCCGATACAATTGCAATAAATGAAAAAATATAAAAGAAAATTGATTGGATTATCATTAAATTATCTGTGAACGTTATCAGCTTTAATATTAGCTGATAGAATATTTTCCCATCTGTCGCCGTTTTCTAATAATTTTTCTTTATTATAGAATAATTCTTCACGTGTTTCAGTCGCAAATTCGAAATTTGGACCTTGGACAATTGCATCGACAGGGCAAGATTCTTCACATAAACCACAATATATACACTTCAACATGTCTATATCGTACCTTGTGGTTTTTCTGCTACCATCTTCTCTTTCTTTTGACTCAATTGTTATTGCTTGAGCAGGACAAACTGCTTCACATAACTTACATGCAATACATCTTTCTTCTCCATTTGGATACCTCCTCAAGGCGTGCTCGCCTCTAGCACGTGGGCTAATTTTCCCTTTCTCAAAAGGATAATTAATTGTCTTTTTCTTTTGAAAGATTTCTTTGATTGCTATAGCAAGCCCAACTATAAATTCTGCTAAAAAAATTGTTTTTAATATTCTTTTAATTTTCATTTTATTTATTTGGTAATAGATCAAAATAAAGTAAGAAACCAGATGTTAAAACTACATAAAATAAGGAAAAAGGCAGAAATATTTTCCATCCTAGTTTCATAAGTTGATCATATCTATATCTTGGAACAATAGCTTTAACCAGAGCAAATAATACAAATAATAGTATTATTTTTAATGTCAGCCATATGGGACCAGGAAAAGCATTCAGTGGGTAAATATCTATTGGTGAAAGCCAACCTCCTAAAAATAGTATTGAACCTATAGCACACATAAGCAAAATATTTGCATACTCGCCTAACCAAAACATTGCATACATCATTCCAGAATATTCAGTTTGATAACCCGCAACAAGTTCAGCCTCAGCTTCTGGTAAGTCAAATGGTGGTCTGTTGGTTTCAGCTAAAGCAGATATAAAAAAAATAATAAACATCGGGAATAGAGGAACTATAAACCATAAGTTTTGCTGAGCTAAAACAATATCTGTTAAATTTAAAGAACCAACACAAAGTAACACATTAATAATTATTACTCCAATTGAAACTTCATAAGATACCATTTGAGCTGCAGATCTTATTGATCCAAAAAAAGGATATTTTGAATTTGAGGCCCATCCACCCATAATTATTCCGTAAACTCCCAGGGAGGAGACAGCAAATATATAAAGAATACCGACATTTATATCCGCCAAAACTAAATTTTCGTCAAATGGTATTACTGCCCAAGCAATGAGAGCTAAAGTCATAGTTACAATCGGTGCTAAAATAAAAATTATTTTATTAGAGGTTGCTGGAATTATAATTTCTTTAAAAATATATTTTAGAGCATCAGCCAAGGATTGAAAAAGACCAAAAGGACCAACCACATTTGGTCCCTTTCTTTTTTGAACAAATGCCCAAACTCTTCTATCTAACCATACAATCAATGCAACTGCAGTAAGTATTGGAATTATTAAAAATAAAATTTTATAAGTTTCAACAAATAATACCTCTAAATAATAAAAAGACATTTATCCCTCTGTTCCAGTGCTTTTAAAATTTAATCTTAAATTTCTACACTCAGACATTGTTTTAGATGCTCTTGCAATCACATTTGAGTAAAAATAATCAATTGGTATTGTTTTTATTTGTTCTTCGATAAATTTATTGTTTTCTGAAGATTTAAGGCTATATTTTTTTTTTGTATTTAAATAATTTTTTAAAGTATCCTCTAAATAATTTCTATCTTTAAATAATACTTTATTCATAGTTAGTTTTGAAAGGTCATTTAGGATTAACCATTCTTCTTTTGCTGAACCAGGAGGATAAGTTGCCTTGTAAGCTTTCTGCATTTTTCCTTCTAGATTAGTGTAATATCCATTCTGCTCTGTGTATGCTGGAGAAGGAAGTACTATATCCGCTGTCTCTGCTCCCTTATCTCCATGACTACCAATATATACAACAAACTCGTTTTTTTTAGAAAAATTTAAATTATCTTGTCCAAATAGAAAAATTAGCTCAAATTCGTTATTATTTAATTTCTCTAAGGTTTTATTGTATCCATCGCTTGTATTAACTATATCAAGATCAAAACCGCCAACAGTTGATGCATCTTTGGATATTACATTTATTATTTTCCAATCCTTAAACTCATCATTAATATAATTCTTTTGGAAAGAATTTAATTTTTCTTGGAAGTATTTAGCAGATTTTCCTAAAAAGAAAGAGGATCCCAAAATTATCATGGGTTTTGAGGAATTTTTGAATTTTTTGTATAAGTCGCCTTTGCTACTTAAGAAATTGTCTAGTGCTTTATTGCTTTCATTGATAACATTATATGGGTATGTTAAATCACCTTGGTCACCAAATGTGTAAATCTCTGTTCGATTATTTAAATAAGACTTTCTAATTCTAGAATTTAAAATTGTAGCTTCATATCTTGGGTTTGTTCCAATTAATAGCATAAAGTCACTTTCTTCAATGCTGTTTATAGTGGAATTAAATATATAGTTTTCTCTTTTGCTTGTATCTACAAAAAAGTTTTCAGAACGTGATTCTAGATAATTAGAGTTCAAAATTTTTTCAAAGAACTCTTTAGCTGCAAATTGTGTCTCCATATTTGTGAGATCCCCAGTAAATCCTGAAATTTTTTCTGGAGTTGTTTCATTTATCTTCTGTTTTATTAGGTTGTATACATCTTCCCAGGAAGCTTTTTGAAATTCGTCATTTTTTTTTATAAAGGGATTGTCTAATCTTTGATTTTTTAAACCATCACATGCATATCTGGTTTTGTCAGATATCCATTCCTCATTAATATCGTCGTTTACTTTTGGTAAAACTCTTTTAACTTCCCAACCATATGTATCTACTCGAATATTAGATCCAACTGCATCCATAACATCTACAGTTTCTGTTTTTTTTAGCTCCCATGGTCTTGCTTCAAATACGTAAGGTTTGGATGTTAGTGCTCCTACTGGGCACAAATCAATAACATTTGCAGACAATTCAGATTCCATTGCTTTTTCAAGATATGTAGTAATCTGCATATCTTCTCCTCTCCCTATTGCTCCGAGCTCTGGAACCCCCGCAACCTCTGTTGCAAATCTTATGCATCTAGTACAATGAATACATCTAGTCATCTGAGTCTTTATTAGCGGGCCCATATATTTTTCCGGTACATGTCTTTTGTTTTCTTTGAACCTAGATTTATCAATACCGTAAAACATTGATTGATCTTGTAAATCACATTCGCCCCCTTGATCACATACCGGGCAATCGAGTGGATGATTTGCTAATAAAAATTCCATGACACCTTTTCTAGATTTTTCAACTGTAGGTGTATTTGTTTTAATATTCATTCCTTCGGCTGCTGGCATAGCACAAGACGCTATTGGTTTTGGAGATTTTTCCATTTCAACCAGACACATTCTGCAATTTCCAGCTATTGATAACTTTTCGTGATAACAAAATCTTGGTATTTCAAATCCTGCCTGTTCGCATGCTTGCAAGACAGTTAAACCCTCTTCTACTTCTATTTCCTTATCGTTTACTTTCAATTTTATCATTGTCTATTTATCTAATAAGTGTTGATCTACTAAATAAGGCACATTTCTATCTTTATTAATAAGTGGGTCAAAATTATTTCTTTTTTCAATTTCTTTTTTAAAGTGTCGAATTAATCCTTGAACAGGCCATGAAGAACCTTCGCCAAACGCACAAATAGTATGACCTTCTATTTGTTTTGTTACATCCATCAACATATCAACTTCATTTTTTGAAGCTTCGCCTTTAGCCATTCTTTCCAACATTCTCCACATCCAACCTGAACCTTCTCTACATGGTGTACATTGTCCACAACTCTCATGTTTATAAAATCTTGCTATTCGCGCCATACATTTTATTATGTCTTGATCTTTGTTAATAACAACTACTCCAGCAGTACCTAAACCACTTTTTTCTTTAACTAAGGAATCAAAATCCATGGTCAATGTCTCACATTTTTCTTTTGGGATTAATGGCATAGAAGATCCTCCTGGGATTACAGCTTGTAGATTTTCCCAACCACCAACTACACCGCCTGCATGAACTTCTATTAATTCCTTTAGAGGTATACTCATTTCCTCCTCTACATTACAAGGATTATTAACATTACCTGAAATACAAAAAATTTTCGTACCAGTATTTTTTTCCTTTCCTAAAGATGAAAACCATTTACCACCTTTTCTAAGTATAGTTGGAACAACTGCTATAGTTTCAACATTATTTATAATTGTAGGACAACCATATAATCCAACTAATGCAGGAAAAGGAGGTTTTAGTCTCGGTTGACCTTTTTTTCCCTCTATACTTTCTAATAATGCAGTTTCTTCTCCACAAATATAGGCTCCTGCACCATAATGTATGTATACATCAAGATCCCAGCCAGTCCCTGAAGCATTTTTACCTATTAAATTTTTTTCATAAGCCTCATTGATAGCTAATTGTAACTTTTGACCTTCAATAAAATATTCGCCCCGAATATATATATAACAAACATGTGCTTGAACTGCGAATGATGCTATTAAACAACCTTCAATTAATTTATGAGGCTCAAATCTTAAAATATCTCTATCTTTACAAGTTCCAGGTTCGGACTCGTCACCATTAATTACTAAGTAGTGTGGTCTTGATCCAACTTCCTTTGGAGCAAATGACCATTTCAAACCAGTGGGAAATCCAGCACCACCTCTGCCTCTTAGTTCAGATGATTTAATTTCATTTATAATCCATTCTCTTCCTTTTTCTATTAAACCTTTTGTATTGACCCAATCGCCTCGTTTTTTAGATGAGTTAAGATCGTAACCTAGATCATTATAAAGGTTTTGAAATATTCTATCTTTATCTTTAAGCATTTTTATATTCTAATAATGTTTTTCTATTATTTTCAGGCTCATTATTTATTCTCCCCCTGTAAGATCCAGGTTTTGGTTTATCGCCTTTTAATATTTTGTCTAAAATTTTTAATGTTTTTTCTTTATCAAGATCTTCATAATAGTCGTCATTTATTTGCATCATAGGTGCATTAACACATGCACCGAGACACTCTACTTCCATCCATGAACATTTTCCACTCTGTGATAAAGTGTTTTCACTTTCTGAAATTTTTTCTTTGCATGCCTCTACTAACTTATAAGCACCCCTAATCATACAGGGAGTTGTGGTACATACTTGAACAAAATATTCTCCAACTGGAGAAAGATTATACATAGAGTAAAAAGTTGCAACTTCATAAACTTTGATGTACGGCATATTTAAAAATTTAGCTACATACTTCATTGCTGATAGAGGTATCCAATTGTTGTTTTGTTTTTGCGCAATGTATAATAAAGCCATCACTGCACTTTGTTGCTTACCTTTAGGATAATTCTTAACTATATTATTTGCAGCTTTCAAACTATTTTCAGAAAACTGAAAATTCTTTGGTTGATCTTTTGAAATTTTTTTTAAACTCATCTATCAACCTCACCAAACACAATATCCATTGAACCTAGCACTGCTGGTACATCAGCAAGCATGTGCCCTTTAATTAAATAATCCATTGCTTGAAGATGCGCAAAACCAGGTGCTCTTATTTTACATTTATATGGCTTGCTTGATCCATCAGAAATCAGATATACCCCAAATTCACCTTTAGGAGCCTCAACTGCAACGTAAATTTCATCTTTATCAACTCTGTATCCTTCTGTAAAAAGTTTAAAATGGTGTATTAATGCCTCCATTGACTCTTTTAAATCTTTTTTTGATGGAGGTGAAATTTTCCCATCATTAGTTTTTATTGGTCCATTAGGAATTTGCTCTAAACATTGTTTTATTATTTTAACACTTTCTCTCATCTCTTCTATTCTACATAAATATCTATCGTAACAATCTCCATTTTTGCCGATTGGTATCTTAAAATCTAAATTGTTATAACAATCATATGGTTGAGATTTTCTTAAATCCCAAGCGATTCCAGAGCCCCTTAACATAACACCTGAAAAAGAGTAATCCAAAGCATCTTGTTTAGACACAACACCAATATCAACATTTCTTTGTTTAAATATTCTGTTATCGGTCAATAAAGTTTCTAAATCATCTATTATTCTAGGAAATGAATTACAAAATTCATTTATATCTTTATCCAGTCCTATTGGTAAATCTTTATGTACGCCACCTGCTCGAAAATAATTTGCATGTAGCCTAGATCCAGATACTCTTTCATAAAATCCCATTAATTTTTCTCTTTCCTCAAAACCCCACAAGGTTGGTGTAAGTGCACCAACATCCATGGCTTGTGTAGTTACATTTAATAAGTGACTTAATATTCTTCCAATTTCACAAAACATTACTCTTATATATTGAGCCCTTATTGGAACTTCAATTTTAAGTATTTTTTCTATAGCTAAGGCAAAAGCATGTTCCTGATTCATTGGCGCCACATAGTCGAGTCTATCAAAATAAGGAACAGCTTGAGCATAAGTTTTATGCTCGATTAGTTTCTCAGTTCCTCTATGCAATAAACCTATATGTGGATCTGCTTTTTCTACAACCTCTCCATCCAATTCTAATATAAGTCTTAATACTCCATGGGCAGCTGGATGCTGCGGTCCAAAATTCAAATTCATAGTTTTTGTTTCTTTTGGCATTACTTTTTAATAATTTCCTTTAAATATTTTGTACCCTCCCATGGGCTTTCATAGTCAAAGTTTCTATAATTTTGCTCTAATTTTACTGGCTCATAAATTACTTTTTTATTTTCCTCATTATATCTTACTTCGTTGTGACCAGTTAAAGGGAAATCTTTTCTTAAAGGATGTCCTGAAAAGTTATAATCAGTAAGAATTCT
>CACFYR010000033.1 GCA_902570505.1 uncultured Pelagibacteraceae bacterium
AAGCTGCAAGTGGTATCTTATTATTAATAAGTGCAATTATTGCACTATATGTTAGTAATTCAAATTTTTCAGATTTATATTTTAATGTTTTAAAAGAATATATTTTTATTGGTGTTAATAATTATGGTTTAAAATTAAGTGTTTTACATTGGATAAACGATGCATTAATGGCAATATTTTTCTTTTTTGTTACTTTAGAAATCAAAAGAGAATTTTTACAAGGTGAGCTTTCATCATTAAAACAAGCTATGCTTCCTATTATTGGTGCCGTTGGCGGTATGTTAGTTCCTGCATTAATTTATATATTTATAAATTATAAAACTCCAATTACTCTAAATGGATGGGCTATACCTTCAGCCACAGATATAGCATTTTCTATAGGAATACTTTCATTGTTAGGATCGAGAGTACCAATTTCATTAAAGGTTTTTTTAACTGCGTTAGCTATTATAGATGATTTAGGTGCTATAATAATTATAGCATTTTTTTATACTGGGGATTTAAGTATAAAATATCTTTTATTAATTCTTTTAACTTTTATATTTTTGTTAATTTTAAATAGATTAAATATCAAAAAATTTTTTCCGTACTTAATTTTAGGTTTGTTGCTATGGTTTTTTACACATGAGTCTGGAATACATGCTACCATCGCAGGAGTTTTATTAGCAGCAGTAATACCACATAGAAAAAACGAACACGATTTTTCTTTATTAATTAGATTAGAACACGGCATTAGCCCATACGTTGCTTATTTCATTATGCCATTATTTGCATTTGCAAATGCAGGAGTATCCTTGGAAGGTCTTAGCTTAAAATCATTATTAGCTCCAGTTCCGCTAGGAATATTACTTGGTTTATTTGTGGGTAAACAAATTGGAGTTTTTGTTTTTTCATTAGCATCTATAAAACTCGGTTTAGCATCATTACCAAATAACTCTAATTGGGTAAGTTTTTATGCTGTAGGCATATTAACGGGTATAGGATTTACTATGAGTCTTTTTGTTGGTAATTTAGCTTTTGTTGATAATATGGAGTATATGGACGGTGTTAAAATTGGTGTACTAAGTGGATCTTTGCTTTCAACAGTGGTTGGATATGTTCTTTTGTGGATAGGTTCCAGAAAAAAGATTGATGTTCAAAAAGTTTAATATTTTAATTTTAAGTTTAATAATTATGTTTTTTTCAAATAGTGGAAATGCAAAATATGAAAAAATATTTTTTGATTTTAATATAAAATCAATTGAAGGTAACGAAATTAATTTGGAAAATTTTAAAAATAATGTGATTCTATTAGTTAATACAGCAAGTTATTGTGGATTTACAAATCAATATGATGGTCTTCAAAAAATATATCAGAAATATAAAGATAAGGGACTTATAGTTATGGGTGTACCGTCAAATTCTTTCAATCAAGAGAAAAATGAAGAGAGTGAAATTAAACAATTCTGTGAAGTAAATTTTGATATAACTTTTCCAATGACTTCAATATATGATGTACGAGGCGAAAATGCACATCCTATTTATAAATGGGCGAAAGATAATCACGGAAAATCAGCAGTCCCTAAATGGAACTTTCATAAAATTATTATAAATAAAGAGGGAAAAATTGAAGAAACATTTAGTTCCTTAACTAAGCCATCATCAAATAAAATATTAAGTGTTTTAGATAAATTACTTAATTAAAAAACTCATACCATCATATGCAGGTTCAACATTTTTTGGTAGTTTCTTAATTAATTTAGAGTAGTCAAGACTATTATGCAAATTAGTTAATATTGATCTTTTTGGTTTAATTTTTGTTATTATTTTAAGCACAGTTTCTAAATTAAAATGTGAAGGATGATAGTCGTATCTAAGACAATCAATAATAAATAAATCTATATTAGATATTTTTTTTAAATCTTTATTATAAATTTTGCTTACATCACTACCATAGAATATTTTCTTATTAATCAAGTAGCTAGCTGTTTTAATATTTCCGTGTTCTGTCATAATGGGTTCAATTAATAATTTTTTATTTTTATCAATAAATTTGAAATTCTTTTTTAATTTATTCATTTTTAATATAGCTGGATATTCAAAGGTGCTATTAAAACAATATCCAAATGTTTTTTTTAATTGATTACTCGTATATTCATCAGCATAAATATTTATCTTTTTTCTATTGGTGATATAAAATGCTCTAAGGTCATTTATACCATGTGTTTGATCGGCATGCGCATGTGTATAAAAAACACAATTTAAATTTTTAATATTATTTTTAATAATCTGAGATCTTAAATCTGGAGATGTATCAATTAAAATACTAATACTATTAAATCGAATATGTGCACAACATCTACTACGTAAATTCTTTTTATTTTTTGGGTTACAGTTCCCATAATTACCATTTATCCATGGTACACCTAACGAACTCCCACACCCTAAAATAGTAAATTTGTTTTTCATTTATTTTAAGATAATTTTTTTTCGTAATTTATAGTTTTTTTTTAATATAAATTCATTTTTCATTGCTAAAGATTTAGTAACATACTTTTCGTAATAGACTAACTTCCATTTTCTTCCTTTTGTAAACTTTGCTCCCTTACCTGTATTATGTAAATTTAATCTTTTTTGAAGATTATTAGTATATCCTACATATGAAATTTTTTTGTTATTTTTTAATCTTGATACAATTAAATACACATAAAATGTCATATGGCGGTCCCTAGGGGAATCGAACCCCTCTTTCATGGATGAAAACCATGTGTCCTAACCGATAGACGAAGGGACCAAGAATGGCTCTTTTATTGTAAATATTAAAGATAATCAAGTATTAGCTATTTTATTTTTAACAATATTTATTGAGTTATTTTTGTGCGTCACTAATGTTTCGGTCTCATACATATTATTTAAAAATTTAACACCTTTAACTATATCTGAATTTGTTATTCCAGTGGAACAGAATATAGACTCACCTTTTACAATTTCATTTAAACTATATTTTTTATTAAAATCTTTTATTCCCATTTTTCTTGCTCTATTTTTGGTGGCGTCATCACTAAATAAAAAACGTCCTTGAAATTTACAATTAAAGGCATCTAATGCAGAAGCAGCTAAAACACCTTCAGGACCACCTCCAATACCCATAAATAAATCAACTAAATATTTTTTATTTGAAACAAAAAGTGCACCTGACACATCTCCATCAGATATATACTTAATACTTACTTTTAATTTTTTTAATTCTTCAATGATTTTTTTATGTCTTGGTCTATCTAAAATACACACTGATAATTCAGAAGTTTTAACTCTTTTAAAATCAGCAAGATTATTAATATTTTTTTTAACAGAGTAATCTAAATCTAAACAATCCTTTGGGATATCAGATCCATATGCAATTTTATCCATATAAGTTTCTGGAGCATTAAAAAGATCTCCTTTTTTTGCAACAGATAGAATTGACATACCACCAGGTAAATTGTTAGCGACAAAGTTAGTGCCCTCTACTGGATCAACAGCAATATCTAAAGATATACCATTCCCTGATCCAACCTTTTCACCAACATATAGCATAGGTGCTTCATCTAATTCTCCTTCTCCTATGACAATCTCACCATCGATATCTAAGTTATTTAATTCATTCCTCATTACATCTACAGCTGCCTTATCAGCTCCATTTTTATCTTTTTTTCCAATATATTTAAAACTAGCAACAGCAGCTTTAGAAGTAACTAAAGATAATAAAGTTGCAAAATTTTTATTAATTGACATTTTTTTCTATTTTTTTGAATAAAATATCTATTTTTTTTAATTTTGTATTTTTTTTAATGTATTCATTATTAATGATTGTTTCTAGTTTTATATCACTAGTATTAAAAATACTCATTACTTTTAATGAGGTATCTGGAATAATAGGATATAATAAAATAGTTACTTTTCTAATAAGTTCTAAAGTTGTATAGACTATTGTATTTAGTCTTAATATATTTTTTTTTTTATTCCAAGGTTCCTGGTCATTAAAATATTTGTTAGCAGCAAATAATTGCTCAACAATAAAATTTATGTACGAATTTATATCTTGATTATCTATATATTTAATTATTCGATTAAAATTTTTTTCATAAATTGATAAAATTGAGATATCATCATCTATAAAACTTATTTCATTAGCAGTCATTAAATCAGTATTTTTTTCACTAAATGAAATAACTCTTTGACACAAATTACCAAAATTATTTGCTAAATCACTATTTATACAATTTTCTAATTTATCTTTTGAAATATTACCGTCATTTCCAAAAGAAACTTCTTTTATTAAATAATACCTCAATGGGTCTAATCCATAACTTTCTATAATTTCTATTGGATCTAAAATATTTCCCTTTGATTTTGACATTTTTTGATCTCCAGACAAAATCCAACCATGACCATATACTTTTTTTGGAGGATTTATTCCAGCTGCCAACAAAAATGCTGGCCAATATACAGCGTGAAATCTTAATATGTCTTTACCAATAATGTGTAAATCTGCCGGCCAAAAATTTTTAAAATTTATATTACCCTCATCAGGATAATTAATTGCACTAAGATAGTTTGTTAAAGCATCTAACCATACATACATAACATGATCTTTATTATTTGGGACTTGTATGCCCCATTTAAATGATTTACGACTTACAGATAAATCTTTAAGTCCACTTCTGACAAAACTTAAAACCTCGTTTTTTCTGCTTATCGGTAAAATAAAATCTGGATTTTTTGAATAAAATTCTAAAAGTGGTTTTTGCCACTTTGACAATTTGAAGAAATACGATTCTTCCTCAACCCATTCTACTTTTGAGCCTGATGATAAAGACTGTTTTACTCCATTTACCTCCTCTATTTCATCTTCACTATAAAATGCTTCATCGGAAACAGAATACCAACCGGAATACTTAGATAGATAAATTTCTCCTTTTTTTTCAAGTATTTTCCAAATGTTTGTTGCCGCTTTTTTATGTCTGATCTCTGTTGTTCTTATAAAATCATCATTTGACAAATTTAAAATTTTAGTGAGATCTTTAAATGATTTACTTATTTCATCACAAAATTCTTGTGGATTTTTTTTTTGTTCTTTTGCTGCCCTCTCAATTTTTTGACCGTGTTCATCAGTACCTGTTAGAAAAAAAACTTTATAACCTTGAATTCTTTTAAACCTTGCAAAAAAATCTGCAATTATACTTGAATAAGCGTGACCCATGTGTGGTTTAGCGGACGGATAATATATTGGTGTTGTAATATAATAATTTTTCTTCATTAAATAAAATATTTAAGAGATATAAATACTACAATTGGTATAGTTATAAAAGATAATATAGTTGATACAACAATAGTACTTGCAATACTGTCAATAACTTTTTTTGGGGAATACATAGATCCCACTAAATAATTTAATATAGCACTTGGCATTGAGCATTGTATTAACAATACTCCAGCTGCTATTCCATTTAAATTAAATAGATGAATTAAAATTAAGCCAACAACAGGACCTAAAATAACTCTCGCGATGGAGGATATTAAGGCCTTATTAAAAGAAAAGACTTTCAATCTCGTTAAAGCAATACCTAATGACATTAATATCAAAAAAATAGTAGCATATGTAAGTAACATAGTTGTATTGACAATAAAATTTGGTACTGGAATTTGAAAATATAAAATTAATATAGATAACAAAACAGAATAAAAAGCAGGACTTTTTAGAATAATTTCAAAATTAAATCTTTTACTTGCCAGAAATACACCAACTGTAAAATGAAATAATATTATTATAGACGCTATAGCTCCAGCCACACCCAAACCCTCATTACCGTATGCGAACAAACATATTGGTAAACCCATATTTCCAGTATTTGGAAGAATTAATGGAGGTAGCTCCATTATAATATCTTTTTTTAAGAAAATTAAAAAAATTATTCCTATAATGCTGAAACCAATAATAGCTAAAAAATAATAAAAAAAATATTCGCTGAATACATTGAATGTTAGACCAGTTGTAGTAACAGAATACAATACAATAGCTGGTGATCCTATATTTGCACCAAATTGTGTTATAAAAGTAGTATTGATTTTAGGGTTTTTTTTTCCTAGAAAATATCCAATACCTACAACAAAAAATACAGGAAATATTACCTCAAAAAGCTTTAGATATATTTCCATACTATAATAATCTAATTAAAACAGGACTTTTTAGAATATTTTTATTTTTAGTTATATTTTTTAAACAAATTTTTGCATCTTTCTCTTTGGATTCATGAGTAATAATAATTATAGATGCAGTCTTATTTTTGTAATTTGGTTTCTGTATTAATCTTTCAACAGAAATGTTTTTATTTGCTAATTTTTTTGTAATAAATGCAAGCACACCTGGTTTATCTCTGACTTCAAACCTTAAATATAAAGAATTTAAATATTTATCATAATTATATATTTTAGGATTTGATCTTTTTAATCTGGATATTCCAAAAGGATATTTTACATTGCCTCTCAAAATAGATAGCAAGTCAGACATTAATGCCGAAGAAGTTGGACCAGGTCCTGCACCTTCTCCTTGTAAAATGCTTTCACCAATAGGATTTCCCTCAATTATAACTGCATTCATGACTCCGTTAACATTTGCAATATAATTATCCTTATTAATTAAACATGGATGAACTCGTTCAAAAAGATATCCATTTATTAATTCAGAAATTCCAACAAGTTTGATTCTGCAATTTAATTGGTTAGCAATTTCAATATCTTTCAATTCAATTTTTTCAATTCCTTCCATTAAGGAATTTTTTTTTGATATTTTTTTATTGAATGACAATGATGATAATATTTTTATTTTTGATAAAGCATCATATCCATTTAAATCTAGTTTTGGATTACCAGGTTCTGCGTAACCCAATTTTTGAGCTTTTATTAAAACATCTTTAAAAGATTTTTTTGAACTCATCATTTCTGATAGAATATAATTACTCGTACCATTCAATATTCCATAAACTTTTTGAATTTTATTTGTTGCTAATCCTTCTTTAATTGTTCTAAGAACTGGAATACCCCCTGCTACTGCAGCCTCAAACTCTAAATTAACCTTATTTTTTTCTGCTATAGAACCCAAATAATCACCGTGTTTTGCAATTAAAGCCTTATTTGGAGTAATAACATTTATTTTTTTTGATAGCGCTTCTTCTACCAATTTTTTAGAAATACCATCGGATTGACCTATGATTTCAAATAATACATCTATATTTTTTTTCTTAATTATATCTAGTGGATTTTTAAAAAATATTTTTTTATCTATTTTAAACCTTCTTTTTTTATTTATATTTTTTGCAGAAATTCCGATAATATTTATTTTTTTCCCAGTTTTAATTTCGATATCTTTTCTTTTCTTTTGTATTTGGTCATATAAATAGATACCAATTTGTCCTAGTCCAACTAAAGCTATATTAATGTTTTTATTCATCTATCTTATTTATATCTGGAAATTCAGAATTATTTGAATAATTTATTAAATTCTCCTTATATTTCTCGTAAGAGGAGTCTCTATTTAAATTATAATCAATTTTTACAACTTCACTGTTATATTCCCAAATAGTTGAGGATTTATCGAATGAACAACCATTTGTGATAATAGCATAAATTAAAATTAAAAAAAATTTTCTCATTTAAGACCCTCTGTTATATTAAAATCATAAATCATATTTAAATTTTGCACAGCTTGACCTGACCCCCCTTTAATAAGATTGTCTATAGCAGATAAGATAATTATTCTATTTTTTTCTT
>CACFYR010000034.1 GCA_902570505.1 uncultured Pelagibacteraceae bacterium
TTGCATAATCAACCTACCAGTTGTAGTTTCACCAGTAAATGCAACTTTTGCCACTCTTTTAGAAGATGCTAAAGGTTTACCTGCTTCTAAACCAAAACCACTAACAATATTAACAACTCCTGGAGGTAATAAATCTCCAATAAGTTCCATCATTATCATGATTGATGCTGGTGTTTGCTCAGCTGGTTTTAGAACTGAACAGTTTCCTGCTGCAAGGGCTGGTGCTAATTTCCAAGTTGCCATTAATAATGGAAAATTCCAAGGAACTATTTGACCAACTACTCCTAATGGTTCATGAAAGTTGTATGAATATTGGTTATTTGCAATTTCTGCAATTGAACCTTCTTCGGCTCTAATAACACCAGCAAAATATCTCCAGTGATCTATTACTAAAGGTAAGTCTGCTGCCATACATTCTCTAATAGGTTTTCCGTTATCCAAACACTCTGCAACTGCCAATAAGTTCAGATTTTTTTCTAAAACATCAGCAATCTTGTATAAAATGTTTGACCTTGTGGTTATGTCTGTTTTTCCCCATTCTGGGAAAGCTGCGTGAGCCGCGTCTAGAGCAGCTTCAACGTCTTTTTCATTTGATCGTGCAACTGAACAGATCTTCTCATTAGATATCGGGCTAACATTATCAAAATATTTACCAGATAAAGGTTCTACAAATTTACCATTAATGTAATTTCCATACTTAGCTTTAAATGGAAATTTGACCTTTAAATGAGAGGTATCTAGAACTGAAGACACTTTCATAGCTTCTGCACTCATTTTTCCTCCATTTTTTTTACGTTTTTTTTTTGGCTTTAAGATTTTTTTAGCTTTTTTTGATTTGGAAAATTTCTTAGTCGCTCTTTTTATTTTTTTTCTTTTAATAGTCGACTTTTTTGTTTTCCTTTTAATAGCTTTTTTCTTTTTAGCCATTTTATATATTTACAATTAAAGACCTTTTTTAATAGGTTGTAAATAAGACAAAAATGAAAACAACCTTGAATTGTGCTAATGAAGCTTGTTTTTATTGCTTGTATATCAGAAATTAAAATATGTTTATTTTTTTGTATGAATAAAAATTATTTTAAAGAATTAAGAATACTAGATGGTGGAATGGGTCAAGAACTTCATGCAAAAGGACTTATATCTAAAGGAACTCTTTGGATGACTAGTGCCGTTTTAGATGAAAAATATCATAACCTTATAGTCGATACACATTTAGATTACATAAGTGCTGGTGCGGAGGTAATTACTACTACAACATTCTCTAGCAGGCTTATAAGGATGGAGCAAAATAAAGTTGATCACCTATTTGAGTTTGCAAATAAGAAAGCATGTGAACTCGCTTTAAAAGCTAAGCAGATTTCAGAAAAAGAGATTTTTATTGCTGGGAGTATTCCTGCTCAATTTGATACTTATAAAGAAGATACTAGAGAAAACAAAATTATTTATGATTCCTTTTCAAAACAAATAAATTGTATTATTGAGTTTGTCGATTTTATCTATTTGGATGTTATTTCAAGCGGTAGAGAAATTGCAATAGCCACAGAAATTATTGAAAAGTTTAATAAGCCGATTTTGGTTGGAATTCATTTATCAAAAAATGGTAGGTTACCTTCAGGTGAGAAAATTGAAGAAGTAATAAATAAATATAAAAGTTCCAGTTGGGCAGGTATTTTATCTTCGTGTGTTTCGATGGAAATTGCTGAAGCTTCAATCAATAAACTTAAAATACATGGTCTACCATTTGGTTATAAAGTTAATTTGTGGGGCAACGAAGAACCGCTACCTATTAGAAAAATAAATATAGCAAAATTTAACGAGAACGCTGTTAACTTAAATACTATTATGGGAAAAAGATTAATTGAGGATGATATATATAAAAAATTAGGCCAAAAATTTATTGATAACGGAGCTACAATATTAGGCGGGTGTTGTGAAACAAGTCCAAAACATACAAAAATTTTATCTAATTTGAGGTAAGGTTTTGTTTAATAGATTTTTTTACAAAATAAAAACCAAGTATTACAGCAAAAAGTGCAATTAAAACTTTAAAAGTAATTACTTCTTTTAAGAATATGTAACCAAGTATAACACCAAAAATTGGGATTAAATACGCAACTTGCGAATGGAATACTAATCCGTTTTTTTTAAGTATATGAAATCTAATTAACCAGGCAATTCCTGTGGGAAATACTCCAAGATAGATTAGAGAAATTGTTGAGTCTAATCTGGGTGTTAAATTCCAAGGCTGCTCATAATAAACCATAATTGGAAAAATTATTATTGATCCCCATATCAAGATTGAGCTTGTTAAATTTTCATTTTTTTTTGAACTTATTTTCAAGGTTAAAATTCCACCTATCACATAAAACGTAGAACCTACTAAGATCATAAGAGCATAAAAGAAATTGTCATTGTTAATAAGAATATTATCGGAAAATAAAATAACTATACCTGCAAAACCAACTATAACACCAATTACTTTTGTAAAATTTATTTTTTCTGTTTTAGTAAAAAAATGGGCAAGAACTGCTGAGCTCAATGGCGTTGTTGACATTAAAATTGCTGCTAAATTACTTTGAATTTTTTGAACTCCATAAGCAATTAAAAAAAATGGTATAACTAAATTAACAAACCCAATGACTGCGAACCAATACCAATCCTTGGAGAAAGCCTCAATTTTAATATTTTTAAAAACACACATAATCACTATTAATACAGCTCCCAAAAATATTCTTAAAAAGGCAATTGTAAGTGGACCATAGGAATAAGTAGCTATTTTAATATTAAAAAAAGCAGATGCCCAAATAAGTGAAAGTATAGATAAAAGAATATAATCAATTGTTTTTGGCGAAGTCATTCTGTTATATCCATAATTTTTCCAGATGTAATTTTCTGTAAATCAAGAAAGCTAATTTTAAAAATTGCATTTGGATGACCAGCAGCAGCATATAAATTTTTAAATCTATTTAAACTTTGATCAATTAATGTTTCCAAATTAATTTTAGAACCTATTGGAGATACTCCCCCGATAGTAAATCCTGTAATTTCCTTAACTTTGTCAGCATTAGCCATGCTTAAATCTTTTACATTTGACGATTTTTTTAGCTTATTTAATGAACAACGCTTATCTCCTGATACAAGGCACATGAAAAATAAATCATTTTTTCTCAATATTAAACTCTTAACAATAGCACCCACCTCACAATTTAATGCTTTTGCTGCTTCTTCAGCTGTTCTAGCAGTATTTTCTAAAATTCTAATATTTATATCTTTATTAAAATTATTTAGAGCAATTTGCACTCTTTTGACTGGTTCATTATTTAATAAATCACTCATTCAACTAATAATTGATTGATAACATTTAATATTTAAGTTTTAGTGGTATGCGATAAATGCATACTAGTTATCAATTTAATAGGCGATATTAATATACTTTTTTTTGTTATTAAGCCACTTTATTAAGGAGAATTATGAGCGCAAAAAACATTCAAAAAACAATGAAAGACAAATCTATTGAGTATGTAGATTTAAGGTTTACTGATCCAAGAGGAAAACTTCAACATGTAACTATGGACGCAAAGGTAGTTGATGATGAAATGCTTGAAGAGGGAATATTTTTTGATGGATCATCGATAGCTGGGTGGAAGGCAATAAATGAATCTGATATGATTTTAAAGCCTGATTTATCAAGACCAGTTGTTGATCCTTTTACATCTCATAATACTCTAAACTTATTTTGCGATGTTTTAGACGCTATCAAAAAAAATCCATATGAAAGAGATCCGAGAGGAACAGCAAAAAAAGCTGAGGAATATCTAAAGGAAAGTAAAATTGGTGATAAAGCATTTTTCGGACCAGAGCCAGAGTTTTTTGTATTTGACGATGTTAGATATAAAAATGATATGAATGAAACAGGTTTTAAAATAGATAGTACTGAAGGTCCTTATAACACCGGTAAAGAATATGATAATGGTAACATGGGTCATAGACCTGGAGTTAAAGGAGGATATTTTCCAGTACCTCCAGTTGATAGTGCTCAAGATATGAGAAGCGAATATCTTAAGGCTATGAAGGATATGGGTATTAAAGTAGAGAAACATCACCACGAAGTGGCACCGAGTCAACACGAGCTAGGAATGTATTTTGGAACGTTAGTTAATCAAGCAGATAATATCCAACTTTATAAATATGCTGTTCATATGGTAACTCACTCTTTTGGTAAAACTGCTACTTTTATGCCAAAACCCGTTAAAGGTGATAATGGTTCTGGAATGCATGTTCACCAATCAATATGGAAAGGAAATACTCCTTTATTTATGGGAAACAAATATGCTGGTTTATCTGACACTGCGTTATATTATATTGGAGGAATACTGAAACATGCTAGGGCTATAAATGCTTTTTCTAACGCAACAACTAATAGTTATAAAAGATTAATACCAGGTTTTGAAGCACCAGTTCTATTAGCTTATTCTGCAAGAAATAGATCTGCTTCATGCAGAATTCCAATAACATTAAGTAAAAAAGCAGCAAGATGCGAGATTCGTTTTCCAGATGCTTCTGGGAATCCATATCTAACATTTGCATCTATGTTAATGGCAGGACTTGATGGAATAAAAAACAAAATTGATCCAGGTAAGTCTTTTGATAAAGATTTATATGCATTAAGCGAAAGTGAAGTTAAAAAAATTCCAACAGTTTGCGGCTCATTAAGAGAAGCAATGGAAAGTCTAGATAAAGACAGAAAGTTTTTAACTCAAGGAGGAGTTTTCACTGACGATCAAATTGATGCATACATCGATCTTAAAATGGAAGAGGTTCACAATTTCGAACATACACCTCATCCAATTGAGTTTGATATGTATTATAGTTGTTGATTGTATTAGACTTTAAAAGATTCTCCGCAACCGCATCTTTCGGTTTCATTTGGATTGTTGAATACAAATGATGATGAAAATTCATCTTTTTTATAATCCATTTCAGTACCTAAAAGATAAATTATTGCGCTTGGATCAATAAAAACTTTTACTCCCTTGTCCTCAATTATCTCATCATTTGGTTTTATTTCTTTAGCATACTCTAAAACATACTCCATTCCAGCACATCCTCCAGATTTAACACCAACTCTTACACCTATTGTCTTTTTTTCTGCATTTGAAATTATTTCTTTAATTCTGTTTGCTGCATTGTCACTTAATTTAATTACTTGTTGACTCATAGATTTAACTCCAGTTTTGCAGCCTCAGACATCATAGATTTATTCCAAGGTGGGTCCCAAACTAAATCGAGATCAACTCTCTCTATACCATCAATTTGCATTACACTATCTTTGACCTCTTTTGGTAAACTTTCCGCAACAGGACAATTTGGGGTTGTTAAAGTCATTTTAATCTTAACATGGTCTTTGTTAATAACTACATCATATATTAGACCAAGTTCGTAAATATTCACTGGAATCTCTGGATCATATATTTTTTTAATTTCCTCAATTACTTTGTCTTTTAATTCCATAAATTATTCTGTTGTTACCTCTTTTTGAAAATCCTCCAAAGCTGATGATAGTGCATGCCATGAAAGTGTAGCACACTTTACTCTCATAGGGTAATTTTTCACTCCACCTAGACTCATTAATTTTGTTTTTTCGTCCTCTTCAAGCAACTTTGTATCTATATTATCCTTCTCTTTAATCATATCTAAAAATTTTTCTATAATCTCTTTTGCATCCTTTTCACTTTTTCCTTTCATAAGATCTGTCATTATTGAGGCTGAAGCCATAGAAATCGCACAACCCTCACCCTCAAATGATATATCATTAACTTTTTTATTTTCATCTAATTTTAAAAACAGATGTACTTTGTCACCACACAGGGGATTATGGCCCTTAGCATCTTTATTAAAGTTATCAAACTTTCCCAAATTTCTGGGGTTTTTTCCATGATCCAATATAATTTCTTGGTACAATTCTTTTAGATTCATTATTTATTAAATATCTTTTTACAATTATTTATTGATTCATTTAATTTATCAAGATCATCTTTAGAATTATAAACCCCTAAGGAAGCTCTTGCTGACGCTGTTAAACCCAACTTGTCGTGTAAAATTTGACAACAATGATGTCCAGCTCTAATTGCTACACCATCTTCATCCAATATTGTTGCTATATCATGTGGATGTATTCCGTCAATAGTGAAGGACAATACAGCACCTTTTTTTCTAGGATTACCAATTAACTTAACTGAATTATTTTTTCTTAATAATTCCTCTCCATAATTTAACAAATCATTTTCATGTTTGACTAAATTTTCAACACCAATTTTGTTTAAAAAATTTATTGACTCATTAAATGCAATTACTTGCGCAGTAGCCATTGTTCCAGCTTCAAATTTATTTGGTAGTTCACCAAAAGAAATATCGTCTTTTTTAACCTCATTTATCATTCCTCCCCCTCCTTGGTAAGGAGGTAGATCATCTAACCATTTTTTTTTTGCATATAAAACTCCTAACCCAGTGGGTCCATACATTTTGTGACAAGAAATAGCATAAAAATCACAATCTAAGTCTTGCATATCCATTTTCATGTGTGGAGCACTTTGACATCCATCTACTAAAACTGGAATACCTTTTGAATGTGCTAGCTCAGTTATTTCTTTAATTGGTAAGATGGCACCTGTTACATTTGATAAATGAGTTATAGCAATCATTTTAGTTCTGTTAGTAATTTGCTTTTCTATATCCTCAAAAGAAATATCTCCATGTTCATCGATCTCTGCAAAATTTATTTTAATTCCTTTATTTTTTCTCAAATAGTGCCAAGGTACATAATTAGAGTGATGCTCTAATTCTGTAAGAAGTATTTCGTCACCCTCTTTTAAATACTTTTGACCGAAAGTATTTGCTACTAAGTTTATTGCTTCTGTTGCACCTTTGGTAAATACAATTTCATTTTTATGTTTTGCATTTATATATTTTTGCACAGCAGATCTAGTATTTTCATATAAATTTGTTGCAGCAACCGCTAAATAATGAACACTTCTTCCTACGTTTGAAAACTCTTTAGTATAAAAGTCATAAATTCTGTCCACAACTACTAAAGGTTTTTGTGACGAGTTGGCACTATCTAGGTAAACTAGATCATTATTTTGTACCTTGTTATTAAAAATAGGAAACTCTTTCTTTATATTTTCAATTTTCATTTTATTTTCATTAAATCTTTAATTATTTCTTTAACACTGCTGTCTGTAATTTTATCAATTACCTCTAAAAAAAACCCGTCTATAAGAATTTTTTTTGCCTGACTTTTTGAAAGTCCTCTAGTCATTAGGTAGAAGATTTTATTTTCATCAAGATTACCTGACGATGAACCATGTGAACATTTTACGTCATCTGCATAAATTTCTAATTCTGGTTTTCCGTTGAATTCTGTTCCATCATTAAGAAGTATTGCTTTGCTAAGCTGGTATCCATTTGTTTTTTGAGCAACAGAATCTACATATATTTTGCCTTGATAAGCAGCTTTTGATTGGTCTTTCAATGAACATTTAACAAGTTGATAGCTTTTAGTATGTTCTGATGAATGATTAATTTTAGATTTGATTTCATGTTGTTTTAATCCATCTAAAGCGACTATTCCATTAACAAAAGCTGAACTATGATTTTCTTTTAAATTACATT
>CACFYR010000035.1 GCA_902570505.1 uncultured Pelagibacteraceae bacterium
TTATCAAACATAAGTGTTCACTACACCTAGATTTGAAACTTGGCAAGTAAATTTTTATTAAAATTAAAAAATAGTTGCGCCGAAAACTTTTACTTCCCCGCCCTCTTCTCCGAGTACAATTCTACCTAAAAACTCTCCAGGTATTTTTGAACTAGTCTGTCTATACAGGACTGTTATGTAATCTCCTCTTCTTAAACATCCAAAGGCCTTACAACCTTCTTTTAGAGTTGAGATCAGCTCATTGTTTGCCCATTGCTTTCCAAGTTCTACTTCGTTAGCCCCATAGAGCATTTGTGATGAAAAATCTCTTGTAAATCCACCATAGTCTTTAATATTTGAGCATTTAACTAGATTGTCCCACATTGGATCTGCGATTTTGATGATTTCCTCATCAGACTTTTCAAGTAAACTCATAATTTTTGAGTTAGGAAGCTTGTTTTTTCTCTTTTTCGTCTATTATGTGATAAACAGGTTTTTTTTCAAACTCAAACTTACCTGAATCTGGATCTCTTTTAGAAACTGTCAAACAATGCCAATTTTCATCATCTAATTTCATATGATCACCTCTATAGTAATATCCAGGCCATCTAGTCTCTTTTCTATAAAGTGTATGTTCTGTAACACATTGAGATGTCATTGCTCTATGTTTTAACTCCCAGGCTCTCATAAGCTGATGATAATCCTCAGCAGCAACATGCTCCAAGTCTTCTTGAAGCCAATCAAGTAGTTCTAACCCTTTTTTTAAAAGATTTTCGTTTGTCATGTAATTATTAGACAAACCACCACAATATTCGTCCATTATTTTCTGTAATCTTTGTAAACCTTGAATTGGGGAAATATAACTTGGAGATACAGTTCCTCCCGTAATCTCATTTCTACCAACTGTATAATTTTCTAATGGTTTATATATAACTTCTTTCAGATTATTATATTGTTTCTCAGATACATCAATTCCATTGGCTTTTTTATCTTGAATATATTTTACAGCTGCTTTTGCAGCCAATCTTCCTTCTGTAAAAGACCCTGAAGAAAATTTGTGAGCACTACCGCCAACTGTGTCCCCTGCTCCAAATAAACCATCAACAGTAGTCATTCTGTTATATCCCCAGAAGTATTCATCCGGTGCGATATCTTCAGGACCACTTACCCACGCACCTGAGCATGTAGCATGAGAACCCATAACATAAGGTTCAGATGTTGTTAGTTCTGGATTAGTATATTTAGGGTCTATATTTTGAGATGCCCAAACTACTGCCTGACCAACAGTCATTCCAAGAAAGTTTTCCCAACCTACAGTCTCTAAATGAGGGTCTTGGAAAGCTTCTTTTGTTACCATATGAATTGGTCCTCCACCTGCAGCCATCTCTTGAATAAAAGCGTGATTTCTTAAGCAAGTTGGCGTTGGGTGATGATCAATATACTCTCCAACTAGATTTTTAGTATGATCATACCATTTTTTTTCATAATTTTCTCCATTTGCATTCTGTGTGTAAGTTTTTAAATGTAAAAAGTAAGCTCCTACTGGTCCATACCCATCTTTAAATCTACATAATACAATTCTATTTTCCATTTGAGTCATTTTTGCACCCGCTGCTATAGGTAAAGCATACGCTGAACCATTACTCCAAGGTGCATACCAAGTTCGTCCCATTCCTTCACCAACTGCCCTTGGTTTAAATATATGAGATGCGCCTCCAGCACAAACTATTACTGCTTTAGCTCTGAATACATGATAATCACCTGTTCTCATATTAAAACCAACTGCACCACCAATTCTATTTTCTTTACTTTCATCTTTTAAAAGATGAGTGATCATTATTCTGTTATAAACTTTATCAGCAGATTTTTTTGCTGCTTCTGCAACTATAGGCTTATAACTCTCACCATGAATCATAATTTGCCATTTGCCTTCCCGTTGATATCTGCCTTCTTTATTTTTCATCATTGGTAGACCCCACTCATCAAACATATGAACAGTTGAATCTACATGTCTTGCCATGTCATAACCTAAATCTTCTCTTACTAAACCCATTAAGTCGTTTCTTGCATACCTTACATGATCTTCAGGTTGATTTTCATTCCACTGCATACCCATATAGCAATTAATTGCATATAACCCTTGGGCTACTGCACCACTTCTGTCAATGTTAGCTTTTTCTACACAAACTATTTTTAAATCCCTACCCCAATGTCTAGCTTCAAATGTTGCACCTGTGCCTGCCATCCCTCCGCCGACAACTAGTATATCGCAATCTTCGTAAATAGTTTTATGTTTTGCCATTAATAATAAACTCCCTTTTTAAAGGTGTCTTTATTAATTGTTGGTAAGTCTTTGTTTGTGTTTAAACCATTTGGTTCATTGTAAAGAATTTGTGATTGCATCTCTCCTTGATTAGGTGTGTCAGCTTCAGAAAGTTTTGGAATATGTTTACCCCAAGGCTTTGTAGTAATCGGTGAAACAAAGTTCTTTTCTGTTCCATTTCTAAACTTAATTCTCCAAGAAATTTTTCCTTTTTCCTCTTCTCTTCTAACCCTTACGCTATGTCCCATAGGAGCAAAATCAGCATACCCTCTAACATCTATTGCATGATTAGGACATGCCTTAACACACGAGTAACACTCCCAACAAAAATTAGGTTCTATATTTTTTGCTCTTCTTATGTTTTCATCGATATGCATTATGTCTGAAGGGCAAATATCTACGCAGTGCCCACATCCATCACATCTGGTCATGTATACAAAAGTTGACATATTTATAAGTTTTCTATTTTTAATAACATATTAATAGTGTTTTGGCTCTTCTCTTTTTATACCTAGGCCAAATTGCTCAGGACCCTCAGCTTCAGGTGGTAAATTGTCCCTTGAACCATCAGCTTCAGCAAGATTTTTTTGAATTGCAGCACCAGGTTTATAAAACATATGAGCAAATTTTGACCAATAAACTCCACCAAAAAGAATCAAATTCGCGACTATGTAAAAAACCAAAAATACTTTGTCATCCCACCTAGCACCTAGATCCATATTTTGTAGATAAGACCAAATTAAACCAAACAAAGATGTAGCTATTAAAGCCAAAACAAATAGATCAGCTTTAATTATTCTGTACCATGGTTGAGCTTCTGAATAAACATCTACTCTCAAAAAAAACCAAAACCAACAGCCACCAATAACTGTAAGTAAAGCACCTGCATGCCAAAGTATCGGCCATATATTAGGTGTAGTTGACGATGGGTTTGTATAAATAAAAACCATAACAACTGTTGAGACCCAAAATAAAATCGTTCCATACATACCCATAACATGAGCCATTCTTCTCTTGCCTGCACCAAGCTCAGATGTAGTTGCTATATCGCTTACAATAGTTTTTGATAAAACTTTTATTCTTTCGCCTGTTGATAAAACTTTGGTTGCATTTTTTTTTGCTTTTTTTGCGTTTTCAAAAAAATATTTTACATTTTTTTTATGTATCATATCCATTACTGTCCCAACAACTATCAATGAAATCATTAAAATAACAAATACCTGCATAAATATTGGCGCAATACTTTCTGTGAGGATGTAAAAAGGATTTGAAGTAAACATTATTTTAATCTCCGCAATTTATAACAATTCTAAATTTCTAATATAGTTACATTAATAGATCAACTGTAATATCTTGGACACTTAGTAACAGCTTTTTTGTAATAATTGTTTAGAATTTTGAAGTATTTTAAGCTTTTCCTTCTCCATTTCTCGCCTTGAATACTATTTACTGAAACAACACCTTTTCCAGATCCAACTAATATTATTTCACTGTAATCTTTTAGATTCTTTAAAAGGATATCTGAGTAATTTATTTTAAATTTTTTATTAATAAATTTAAGCGTAATTCCTTTATAGAAATTTTTTTTTGGAGAAAATATTTTATTATTTTTAATAAAAATTAAATTAGCTGTTCCTGTTTCAAAAATTAAATTATTAAAAATTAAAGCTAAATCGAATGATTTTAAATTTATATTTTTCATATTTTTTAAAATAAATTTATACTTCAGATTTTTATATTCAGGATTTATTCTTCTATATTTTAATAATTTTAAATTAAAATTTTTGCATGGTGTAACTCTATTTCTAATAGAGATAGAAATTAAATTTTTTGTTATCGCCAATCTTAATAAATGATTATAATTTTTGTTTCTTATTAAATTGATATTTAAAATTTTATTTATTTTATATTTAATGTTTTTTTTGAAAATTTTATATTTTTTAGTTGAATTGACCAAATTCGTAATATGATTTTGTAAAAAAAACTATTTTCAAAGGCTTTCCAATTAATCTCATAGTTGTGAATACGCCGTGGCTACCCCACAAATCTTTAAAAGGTACTTCTTTTAAAGAACTAATTTGATAAGATTTTTTTAATAATAAAGTCGCCATTTTCAGTTAAAAATGATTCAGGATGAAATTGAAAACCATAAATTTTATTTTTTGTGTCTTCTATAGCCATAGGTATATTTGTTTTGCAACAACGCATTGTTATATTCAATGAATTTGAGTTAAAAGGCTCACGCAATTTTAATGAGTGATACCTTCCAACCTTAAAAGTTTTATTTTTTTTAAATATTTTGCTTTTGTTTGTTACTTTTACTTTAGATTGAAATCCATGATAAATTTTTTTTTGCTGAATTATTTTTCCTTTTTCATTATGTAATATTTGTTGATAACCAAGACAAATACCAATTATTTTTTTCTTTCCTTTAAAATTTTTATAAATTTGAGATGTTTGAGGATAATCCTTTGGAGCACCTGGGCCTGGTGATAGCACTATTATTTCAGAATTCTTTAATATTTTATGATTTATATTAAAATAATTTGAACAATGAACTTTATCAAACTTCCTAAATTGATGAACAACATTCCAAGTAAATGAGTCTTGATGATCAATAACATAAATCATTTATATAGCTCCAATAAAGATTTAGCCTTTATATAATTTTCATTAAACTCTTTTTTTGCAGTACTATCTAAAACGACTCCAGATGCAGCTGATATTTCAGAAAAATTTTTATAATTTAAAATTGATCTAATTATAATATTAAATCTCATATCCTTATTATACTTTATGTAACCAAAGCTTCCTGTGTAAATATTTCTATCTTCATTTTCCTGATTGTTTAAAAGTTCTAATGTTCTAATTTTTGGACATCCTATAACAGATCCACCAGGCATCATGGATTTAATAATATCTTTTAGTTCAATTTTGTTGATTACTTGCCCCTTAACTAAAGTAACATAGTGATAAAGGTGTTTATATTCCTCCACAAATTTTTTTTTATAAATTTTTACCGTCCCAGGCTTGCATATTTTTGATAAATCACTTCTTTCCATATCTACAATCATGTTGTGTTCTTTAGTTTCTTTAATATTGTTTTTGAAAAATTTTAGAGCCTTTTGCTTATCTAGGCCATTTGATTTTTTTAGAGTTCCTGCAATTGGTTTTGTAAAGATATTTAAACCTTTTTTATTTATAAGTGTTTCAGGTGAACAACTAACTATTGAATAGTCTTTATCTCTTATCATAAAGGCTTCTGGAGAAGAATTTACTTTCATTAACTTCCAAAAAAAATTAATAGGATTTATCTTTGATTTATTTCTATATTTAGTGCATATTTTAATTTGATAAGTTTCTCCCTCTTTTATTTTTTTCGAAAAATAGTTGAAAATTTTTTGATATTTAGGAAATTTTATATTCATTTTAAATGGACTTGATACCTGAGTCTTTTGAAAACTATTTTTTAGTTTTTTTTGTTTAAATTTTGATACTATTTTAATTTTATCTCTAATCTTTATAACTGTCTCTGGTTTATAGAATATACCTTTATAAAAATTACTTTTTTTTTGATTTGAAGTTTTAAGACCTATCAAGTTACACAACAGTTCATAACCAAAAAAACCAACCATCATATCAGTTTCTTTTCTGTAATTTTTTTTATTAAAATAATTAAAAAATTTACTTATATTTTTATTTGTCAAAATTACTTTTTTTGAGAAATGAGTATAAATATTATAACCTTGATCTACCTTATAAATTATTAAAGGTTCATCTGATTGATAAAGCTTTTCTAAATAAGGATTAAATTTAAATTTATGCTTTTTGTATTCTTTCAATTGCTTGCTCTTTTATTGGTAAGTGTATTAAAGCCGCAAATACAGATAATGCAATTGCCAAATACCACGCATAGTCATACGAGCCGTATAAATCATAAAATAAACCGCCTAAATAAGCTCCAAAGAATGATCCTATTTGGTGGCTTAAAAATACTAGACCGTAAAGTAAACCTAAATATCTTGTACCAAAAATATGGGCCACCATACCACTTGTGGCAGGCACAGTAGATAGCCACAAAAGACCAAAACTAGCTCCAAAAATAATTGACGAAATAGTGCTAGGAGGTAAAAATATAAAAGCTATAATTGAAAAACCTCTCAAAAAATATATCACACTTAGAATTATTTTTTTACTCCTTTTTGCTGATAAGTAACCACTTAATAAAGATCCAAATATGTTAAAAAGCCCAATCAAAGAAAGTATCATTGCAGCTGTCCAGTCCTCTAAACCTCTGTCAATTACATATTTTGGGACATGAGTACCAACCAAAGTAATATGAAAACCACAAACAAAGAAACCTGAAATTAAAAGTATATAACTTTTGTTTGTAAAAGCTTCTTTAAGTGCTTCAGAGGCAGTCTGTTGTTTTTCAGATTGAAAACTGTCAGAGTTATTTTCAGTATTAGGCGATCTAACAAAA
>CACFYR010000036.1 GCA_902570505.1 uncultured Pelagibacteraceae bacterium
AATCAATTATTTGAAGATAATGATTATAATTTAAAGAAAGTAAGAGCTAATAAAATAGTTAAACCATTTGAAGTGGGTATGCTACCAGAGGAGTTAAAAAATATTGAGAGCACAAAAAAAAGAAAGGATTTATTTATAAAAATTGTTTTGCCTCTAATTCTAAGCGAAAATAACAGAATTCTTAGAGACAGAGATATTCTCTTTAAGGTACTTAATAAAAATAATAATACCAAATCCGAGAGACGATGGTTGGAAAAAAAATTTAAACAGTATGGAGTGGTAAACAAGGATGTTTCAACTTTGAAGATTAGAATGGATATTGTACCTGTCTCTCTTGCTCTTGCTCAAGCAGCAAAAGAGACCGGATGGGGAACATCAAGATTTGCAATTGAGGGCAATGCTCTTTTTGGACAGTGGACTTATTCAGGAGACGGGATTAAACCAGCAGCAGCGGATGAAGATGATAAACATAAAGTAATGGCCTTTAGTGTTCTGAAATCATCAGTTAGAGCTTATCAAAGAAACTTAAATACTCATAAAAGCTATAGAGCATTTAGAAAAGAGAGAGCAATACAAAGGGATAATGAACAAAATTTAGATAGTACTTTATTAGCAAATTATTTAGGGTCGTATGCAGAAACAGGTGATGAATATGTTAAAATATTGAAACAAATCATTAATCAAAATAATTTAAAAGATTTTGACAGGGCTAAAATATTACCTACGAGCAAAAATTTACAAAATAATATTTGACTTTATTTAATCACAAATTGTAATCCTAACCATTTCCAACTGTTATTTTCTTTTAAAGAACAATTAATTCTACCTCTACGTGGTTTAAATTTTTCTTTAAGAATAATGTAAAGTTTTTCTTCCTCTAACTTAATTTCAGTGTCTTTCCAATTACCACCTTCATTCGAAAAACAATTTATATTTTTTAAATTATTTTGTTCTTTAAAAAAATTAATATGAAATTTTGGAGGATTATTATTTTCAAGAATTAACATATCTTTTATTGATAAACTTTTATACTCCAAGGGATAAAGATTTAGTAAAAATTCAAACCTTTCTAAATCACCATATTTTTCGTTGATTGGGAATCTTGGTAATTCATAAGAGTCTTTGTTGATATCAATAACTCCAGAATGTTGTCCAAAAGCAATATCGAATTTATTTTTAATGTATTTTTTTTGTTTAAGACTGTACTCTCCAAAGGGATATGAAAAAAATCTTGGATTATATCCTATATTATCAGTAAATATTTTTATTGCCTTATCGATATCAGACTTAAATTCATCAAAAGTAAAATTTATAAGATAATCGTGACTATGGGAGTGATTTCCTAAAAAACCAAATTCTTCATTTTCTATTTCTTTAATTTGAGACCAGGTCATATAGCCTTGTTTACCGATATGCTCTGTTGAAACAAATAAAATAAAAGGTATTTTATTTTTTTTTAAATAGGGCCAAGCGTTATTGTAAAATGAGCTAAATGCATCGTCTATAGTTAATAATATCTCTTTTTTCTTTTTAGCGACAAAAAATTTTTCTTCAAATTTATTTGGATGAAAAAAATTATAACCTTTTTTTTTAATCAAACTCATATGTTTTTTGAAAATATCCATTTTGATGTTAGTAGACGGGTATTTATTTTCTTCAAATCTATGGTACATTATAGATAATATTCCTTTATCATTAGAAAATTTTTTATTATTCTCATCTGCTATTGAATTGGATATTAACAACGTAAAAATGAATAATTTAATTATTGATGCTACTAAAGAAAAAGTTTTTTTAAAAATCATAATTGGTTCTAAATCTTACACTAACGTGGCTCCAAACAGTAGGACAAATTTTGATAAGCTGGCTGTTACAATTGTAAATTTTTTAAAAAAATATAAATTAAATCTTTCTGAAATCACAAATATATTTGTAAACCTGGGCCCTGGAAAATTTTCGGGTATACGGTCGTCTATTACGATTTGCAAAGCACTAAGTTTAAATAATAGTATAAATTTGTACGGTTTTAATTCAAATCAAATAGATGGAAATAATTATAATAAAGTGCTGGACTTATTCGAAAAAGGGGTTTTAATAAAAGATATAATAAAACCAATATATAAATAAAAGTGTAGGATATGAGTGATACTATTGAAAATAAATGCATATCTAAAGGAATTAAACTTACAGACCAGAGAAAAGTAATAGCTAAAGTAATGTCCGAGTCCAAATCAACTTATGGAGAATCTGATCATCCCGATGTCGACGAACTATACAATAGAGTTTCAAAAATAGATCCTAAAATAAGTATTGCAACGGTCTATAGAACTGTAAAAATTTTCGAAGAAGCTGGCATATTAACAAAACATGACTTTAAAGGTGGTAAAGCAAGATATGAGGAGATAAGAGAAAGCCATCATGATCATTTAATTGATGTAAAAACTGGCCATATAATTGAGTTTGAAGATGATGAGATAAATAATCTCCAAAAAAAAATTGCGGAAAAATATGGGTATGATTTAGTTGATCACAAATTAGAGCTTTACGGAGTAAAAAAAAAATAATCTTTAATGAATAAGAAAGTTTTTATTAAGACTTTTGGCTGTCAAATGAATGTCTACGATAGTAACAGGATTTACGACTCTTTAAAAACTATTGGTTTTGAAAAAACAGATAACCAAAACGAAACTGATTGTTATATATTAAATACTTGTCATATTAGAGATAAAGCCAATAATGGTAATTGCTGGATGCGTTGCACAAGCAGAGAACGATGAAATGTTTAAAAGGGAGCCGTTTATAGACGTAGTAATCGGACCACAATCTTATCATAAAATTAATAACACAATTAAAAATTTTTTAGATGTAAAAAAAATTGAGGAAACAGAAATTGATACAATAGAAAAATTTGAACATTTTGACAAAATCAAAAATACAAGTAATAAAATTTCTTCATTCTTAACTATTCAGGAAGGATGTGATAAATTTTGTCATTTTTGTGTTGTTCCTTTTACTAGAGGACCAGAATATTCAAGACCATTTAAAAAAATTATACAAGAGGCAGAAATCTTAATAACAAATGGAGTTAAAGAGATAACTCTACTAGGACAAAATGTAAATGCGTACTCATTTATAGAACATAATAAAGAATATAGGATTTCAAATTTAATTAATGAATTAGAAAAATTTCCTGAACTTGAGAGAATTAGGTACACAACATCACATCCAATAGATATGACAGATGATTTAATTGAATGCTATAAAAATAGTAAGAAATTAATGCCTTTTATTCATTTACCTATTCAAAGTGGATCAAATAAAATTCTCAAACTTATGAATAGAAAGCATACTGTAGAACAATATTTAGACATATGTGATAAAATTTTAAAGAATAACCCAGAAGTTAAATTTTCAAGTGATTTTATAGTTTCTTATCCAGGTGAAGAGCAAAGTGATTTTGAAGATACTTTAAATTTAATTAAAAGAATTAAATTTATAAACTCTTTTTCTTTTATATTTAGTCCAAGACCTGGCACAAAAGCTGGCGAGTTTGAGACTGTGGACAAAAGAATTTCAAAAGATAAACTAATCGAAATGCAAAATTTATTATTTAAATATCAAACGCAAACTAACAAAAGCTATAAAGATAAAACTGTAAGCGTATTAATTGAGAACAAAATGAATAATAATAAATTGTTTGGTAGAAATAAGTATTTGAACTCTGTAATTTGCGATGGTCCTGAAAATAGAATTGGTAAACTGGTAAATGTAAAAGTTGATAGATATAACCAGAATTCGTTATTTGGAAAAATAATAAACTTAAATACAAAAGCAGCTTAATTGAAAAATATTTTAGAAAAAAAACTTAATCAATACTTAAAATTTGTATATTCTGAAAATAATAATTTAAGTATAATCTTTCAGAGTAATGATCTACTTTCGAATATAGTTGGAGAATTCAATAGTAATATTAAAGAACTAGAAAATATCACTAAAACAAATATTTATACTAGAGGAAATTCTATATCCGTTAAAGGCAGCAATAAAGAAAATGAAATTATTAAAAATGCAATAATTTTTTTGTCAGATAGATTTTTAAATAATGGATCGCTTGAGAAAAAAGATGTATTATCTTCTATTAACGAATTTATGATTGAAGAAAAGTCTGAAAATAAAAACAATGTAGAGTATATAATTAAAACTCCAAAAAAATCAGTTATACCGCGCTCTGAAAAACAAAAAAATTATGTAAGGGCTTTGAAAGAAAAAGATATAGTAATTTCTGCTGGGCCCGCAGGTACAGGAAAAACTTTTTTAGCTGTAGCTGTAGCACTATCTATGCTTCTAGAGAAAAAAATTGAACGCATCATATTATCTCGTCCAGCAGTTGAAGCTGGAGAAAGATTAGGTTTTCTACCTGGTGATATGAAGGAAAAAGTAGATCCCTATTTGAGACCTTTATATGATTCTCTTTATGACCTATTAGATTTTGAAAAAATACAAAAAAAAATTGAGATAGGTGATATTGAAATAGCACCATTAGCTTTTATGAGAGGACGAACATTAAAAAATTCATTTGCAATTTTAGATGAAGCACAAAATGCAACAGATACTCAGATAAAAATGTTCTTAACACGTATAGGAGAAAATTCAAAGATTGTGATTAATGGAGACCCTTCTCAAATAGATTTACCTAATAAATCTTCCTCAGGTCTTGTAAGATCAAAAAAAATCTTAGGACATTTAAAAGAAATTTCAACAATCGATTTTGATCATTTAGATGTTGTAAGACACCCTCTCGTTTCTAAAATTGTCAAAGCTTATTCAGATGATTTTAAAAGAAATGAATGACTAAAGTAAATGTTATTATTGACTTTTATAAGTGGAATAAAAAAATTTCTGAACCCAAAAATTATGTAAAAAAAAAGGTAAGAAAAATAAAAAGAAATAATTTTTTAAAAGTTAATAATAAAGAATTTTCATTATTACTTACAAGTTCTAAAAAAATGAAAAATTTAAACCTTAAATTTAAAAATAAGAATAAAACTACTGATGTTTTATCATTTCCTAATAATGATAAATTTATAAACAAGGATTATCTTGGAGACGTTGCTATTAATTTTGAAATTGTAGATAAAAGGTCAAAAAAAACAAATTTTAATTATGAGTTTGATAGAATGTGGGTGCATGGTTATTTGCACCTTTTGGGTTTTGACCACAAAAAAGTTAAAGATTTTGATAAGATGAGTAAAATTGAAAAAAAAATATTAGATTGTTTTGACCATACATTTTAAAAATAAATATAAAAATTTGTTAATTTTTAATTTTGCAATAATATTTTTTTTAGGAATTTTAAGTTCTTTTAGTTTACCACCATATAATTTTTTTTTTTTAAACTTTATAACATTTCCATTACTCTATTTAATAATTAAAAAATATAACAATAATAAAATAAAAATTTTTTTTCTTGGATGGTGGTTTGGTTTTGGTTATTTTATCTCTAGTTTATATTGGATTTCATATTCTCTTACATTTGATGATATTTTTAAACCATTAATACCTTTTTCAATTATATTACCACCGCTTATTCTTGGGATCTTCACAGCATTAGCAACTTTTACAATGTATTATTTTAAACTTAAAGAAAACTTTTCTTCAGTTCTAATCTTTGCACTTGTATTATCTTTAGTGGATTACTTAAGAGGAACTATATTAACAGGTTTCCCTTGGAATTTAATATCTTATAGTTTAGTAAATCTAACAGAGCAAATTCAAATCATTTCATTTATTGGTACTTACTTATTTAATTTACTAGCAATAATAATATTCCTGTCTCCTTTGTTTGTTGTTTTTCAAAGTTCAAGAGCAAATAAAATTTTGTCCTCATTTATAATAATTTTCATTTTGAGTCTTAATTATTTTCTAGGTGTTTACAATATTAGCAATTCTAAAAAAGGAGAGATAAAGAAACTAGATATAACTATAAAAATTTTATCACCTGCAATTAAACTTGAAAGATATTTTCAAGATGAGAGCATCAACAATAAGATGAATGATTTATTCAATTTAATGAAATCGGAAGACAATCGAAAAACTTTATATATCTTACCGGAAGGAATATTAACTGGAATTTTTTTAGATGAATTAAATTATATAATTAAAGATTCAAATCATTCAATTTCAGAGGGAGATTTTATTATAATGGGTATTAATAGTAGAGAAAATGGAAATATATATAATTCTTTGGTTGTACTAGACAATAAATTAAATGTTTTACATAAGTATAACAAAAATAAACTTGTACCATTTGGAGAGTTTTTACCCTTTGAGAATTTTTTAAAAAAATTAGGACTTAAAAAAATAACACAAGGTTATAGTTCTTTTTCAACCTCAAATGAGAGACAAATTATTTATTTGCAAGATATTTCTCTATTACCTTTAATTTGTTACGAAATAATATATTCGGGAAAAATAGTAAAAAATAATAATAATTATGATGCTATAGTTAATATTTCTGAAGACGGATGGTTTGGAGAATCTATTGGACCACATCAACATTTTTCAAAATCTATTTTTAGAGCTATCGAAGAGGGAAAAAATATATTCCGTTCATCTAACAACGGTATTTCAGCAATTATAAATCCAAATGGAATAGTAATGAAAAAAATTGAATCAACTTCAAGTGGTGTTATCACAATAAATAGTATGCAAATTTCCTCTAAAACATTATTCTCTAAATTCGGTAACAAGATCTTCTTTTATT
>CACFYR010000037.1 GCA_902570505.1 uncultured Pelagibacteraceae bacterium
AAAAAACTCATAAATTATGATTTTATTTTATAGCCCTTTTTATATAAATAATAAGATATGAACCAAACTATAATTGCAATAAAAGATAAATAAATAAGTCCAAATTTAATTGATCCGTCTAAGTTTGATATAAATGCATATCTAAATCCATCTATCATATGAAAAAAGGGATTATAAAAACTAAGAATTTTTAAAAATTCTGGAAGTCTCTCAACGGAATAGAAAGTTCCTGATAAAAAAGACAAAGGCATTATAATAAAATTTGTTACGGTGGCCATATTGTCGAACTTTTCAGCCCATAACCCAGCTATAAAACCTACTGCACCCAAAATAAAAGTTGAGAGAAATAAATATACTACCAATACGTAAAAATTTTTAACTTCTATTTCTAAAAAAAAAGAAAAAGTTATAATTGACAGAAAGCAAATTATTATTCCCCTCGAGATAGATGCTGATATAATTGATAATGTCACCTCTGCTGGAGACAAAGGTGCTCCTATTAAATCAAAAATATTACCCATTATTTTACCCATAAGTATAGATGAAGAAGAATGCGCAAATGCTTGGGATATAATTTGCATTGCAATCAATCCTGGTGCTAAAAATAATATAAATTCAACTCCTAATACATTTGATCTTTCATTTCCGACTGCCATACTTATTACTACCAAAAATAGAATTGATGTTATTATTGGCCCTATAATCGTTTGTCCAGCTACACTTAGATATCTTAGATTTTCTTTCAAAATTAATGATCCAATACCTATCCAATTTATGTTAAATCTTCTTACACCAATTTGGTATTTGTTTTCTAATTCAGACATAAATATCTTTTAAAACAGATCTGTTGTTAATAAATCAAAAAAAGTACTTGTGTTGATGTAAATATTATGGACAACTAGATATAGTTATGAAAAAAAAAATTCAACTAAATATAGTAGTTAATAATTAAAAATATGAGAAAACATGTCTAGTTGGGATGATAATAAAATAGAAATTCTTCGAGAGAACTGGGGAAAAATGACTGCATCAGCACTTGCTGAAAAAATTGGAGGAGTGACACGTAATGCAGTAATAGGAAAGGCCCATCGTTTAAATCTATCAGCGAAAATAAAAAAAAGATCTTCAATATCATTTAAAAATAATACTGAAAAAGATAGATTAAATGATTTAACAAAAGGTAAGAGAACACGAAAACAGAAATTTCAATCTCTTTTATTGGACAAGAACTTTGAACCAGCGAAAAATCTTTCCTTAGAAGAGCTAACCGATGAAAATTGTAAATATGCGGAGTCAGACCCAGATAAACCGGATTTCTCTTTTTGCGGAAGGAAGACTGTTGGAAAATTTTCTTACTGTCCTTTACATTTGATGATGGTTTTTCAACCAAAAGGCAAAAAAGAAGATATTATTGAAAAGGATGAGGTGCCTCAATTTATAGAAAAAAAAATTAAATCTGCTTAATTATTTTTTTAGAATTTTATCTTTAGCCTTTTTATACTCTTCATCACTAAGTATCCCTTCATCATAAAGTTTTTTAATTTTGATTATTTCACTTGATAAATTAGATGAATTGTCTTCTGATATTTCATTTTCAGATTTAAGGTCATTTTTGGCCTCAACTCCTCTGGTAATAGCTTTTACTGCTAAATAAAGAACAAACAATAATATAAAAGCAATTAAAATAAAAATTAAATTAGTTAACATATTTATTTCACAGAATTTCTTGAATACTGACCTCCTTCAGTCCAATTATATGAATACTTTTTGACTCCTTCCTCAAAATCTATTTTACTCGGACAACCAATATCAAAATTTGTCATACCATCTTTTGACTTAATATTATTATACTTAAGTAATTTGAGTTGGTCAATTGTTAGCAATGGTTTTGGAAATAATTGTAATAAAGATGCCGAAAGTCTTGCAAGAGGGTATGGTAATGAAATAAATAATCTATGTTTGTTAATACTTTTTGCTAAAATTTTTAGAATTTCTTTAAAACTAATTTCTTTTGTACCAATTGCTTCGATGTCTTTTGCGTATAAATTATTTTTGATAACAAAATATATTAATTCTGCAATATCGGTTGCATGTATGGGTGTAAATAATGTTGATCCTTTATAATAAAGAGGAAATACTGGGAATAAGCTAAGCATACCCATAAATTTTGTTGTAAATGAATCATCTACTGAGAAAACAACAGATGGTTTGATTATTGTTGCTGTCTTTAATAATTCTCTTATTCTATTCTCACCTAAAATTTTTGACTTTGCGTAATCAGAGTCTTTAATATTTTCTAATCCAAGTGCAGAAATATGAATTAAATTTTTATTTTTTTTTTCACAAATTTTAGCTAATAATTCAGGAAAGTCAGAGTGTATCCTTTTGAAAGTATTTTTTTTGTCTTGGTATAAAATGCCGATTAAATTTACACAGATATCTGAACTATCAATTAACTCCTCTAATTTACTAATATCAAAAATATTTGCCTCTTTAATTTCTATATAACCTATTGAACCACTAGTTTTTAGAAATATTGCCTTGTGTGAATTTCTTGTTTGACAAATGACTTTATAATTATTTTTAGTAAGTTTTCTTATTAAATGACGGCCAATTTGACCAGTTGAACCAAAAATTAGTACATTTTTTTTTATCATTTATCTTAAAATAGACAATTTTATTTTGTCTTATATATATAAATCTAAAATGAATATCAAAATTTTTAATTATGATTTACCAGCAGATCTTGATTTATCTAATGAGAAAGAAGTCGCATTAGATAATGAGGCATTAGGATTGGTTTTAGGAAGAGACCCTTTAACCCTTGTACAAATTGGGCTTAAATCAAATAACTTTTTTTTAATAAAGTTAAATAGGAATAATTATAATGCACCAAATTTAAAAAAATTTCTTTCTAATCCAAATACTGAATTTATTATGCATTATGCAAGACAAGATTTATTATGGTTGCAATATCATTTAAACGTAAAACCTAAAAAAGTTTTTTGCACTAAAATTGCATCTAAGATAGCTAGAACAGCTTCACAGTATCATGGATATAAAGAGTTAGTAAAAGAGATCTGTGGCAAAGATATTTCAAAAAAAGAACAACAAAGTGACTGGGGAAATCCAAACTTAACAGAAAAACAAATCAATTATGCTGCACAAGATACACAATACCTTTTTGAAATTAAAAATAAATTGATAGAAATGCTTGAAAGAGAAAAAAGGTTTGAGATATTTGAGAAGTGTATGACTGTAGTTCCAACACTAGTTGATATGGAAATTTCAGGATTTAAAACAACAATATTTGAGCATTAGATGAAAAAAAATAAAAATTTAAACCGAATAGCGAAAAAAGTTTTAGATCTAGAAATCACAGCACTTAAAAGATTACGAAACTCTATAAACTACACGTTTGTAGATGCAGTAAGTTTAATTGCGAAATGTAAATCAAAAGTAATAATATGTGGTGTTGGTAAAAGCTATTTAATTGCATTAAAAATAAGTAGCACTATGTCGTCAGTGGGATGTCCTTCATTCGCAATAAATGCTAATGAATGTTCTCATGGTGATTTAGGTAGTATTTCTAAAAAAGATCTTTTAATAATAATAAGCAACTCAGGAAATACTGAAGAGTTAAAACCAGTAATACAATATGCAAACAGATACAAAATAAAACTAATTGGTATCACCTCTAATAAAAAATCAATTCTATACAAAGCATCAGACATAAAACTTTTAATTCCTGAGGTAAAAGAAGCTGCTTTAAATATCGTGCCAACTAGTAGTACAACTGAACAAATAGCTATTGGTGACTGTTTAGCTGTAGCAGCACTAAACTTAAAAAAATTTAATAAAAAAAAATTTAAGTTATTTCATCCTCATGGAAGTCTCGGTAATCAGCTTAGAACTGTTGAAGACTTAATGATTTCTCAAAATGGTATTCCATTCATTAATGAAAATTCTAATATGAAAAAAGCATTAGGTATAATAACAAAAAAGAAATTAGGAGTTTTAATCGCGAGAGATAACAAAAAAAATACAACCGGCATAATAACTGATGGCCAAATCAGAAGATCAAATTTGAAAAAAGGAAATTTAAAAGAATTAAAAGTTAGAAATGTTATGACAAAAAGCCCTATTTCAGTTGATAAAGATGTTTTGGCTGCAAAATCTTTGGCTATAATGTCAGATAATAAAATAACAAGTTTATGTGTTCACAAAAATCGGAATAAAAAGAAAACAATTGGAATTTTACATATTCATCATATACTTAATGCAAACATACAGTAGATGAAATCTAAATCTCTAATACAATTAGCATTACTTTTGGTAGTCATTTTTTCATCTTTTTTCGTATACCAAAATTTTTTTAGAGATAATAATTCGATTAAAATTATAGAAAATGAAAAAGAAAAAAAAATACAAAAATCTGATATAAAAGAAAGCAAAATTAGAGATACAGATAGTATTATTGAAAAACTTGAGTACAAATCAATTGATGCTTATGGTAACGAATATATTATTAAATCCTCAAAAGCAGAAAGTCTAAAAAATGACATCAATAATTTAAAACTAATCCAAGTTACTGCAATAATATACTCACCAAAAAAGAAGCCAATTATGATAAAGTCAGATTTCGCATTACATAACAAATTGACATTTAATACTAAATTTTATGAAAATGTTGAAATTTTACATGATACGATAGAAGTAATGTCTGATAATTTGGATTTATTGTATAGAGAAAATCGTGTTGATTTGTACAATATTCAATCAGCCAATTATAAGCAAAGCGAACTTGTGGCAGATAAAATAACTTTTGATATATTGACCAAGGATATCAGTATAAATATGTATAGTGACAACAAAAAAATAAAAATATTATATAAATAAAATGGGAATTATAAAAAAATTTTATATAACTAAATTTAAAAAAAGAAAGACCTAAAATAGAATTAAAAAATTTATCTTTATCATTCAACAAAAGACAAATTTTAGATAACATAACTTGTACGATTAGAGAGGGAGAAATTTGTGGACTTCTCGGACCAAATGGAGTTGGTAAATCAACTATTTTTAACTTAATAATAGGATTATTAAAACCAGATTATGGATCAGTGTTTATAGATAAAAAAAAAGTAAACAATATTCCAATATATAAAAGATCGTCTCAATTCAAAGTAAGCATTGTCCCTCAAAATGGGGGTGTATTTTCCGACTTAACGACTTACCAAAACTTAAATGCTATTGCTGATTTAGTAATTGTAGAAAAAAAGGAAAGACTTTTTAAAATAGAAAATATGATTTCTAAATTTGAATTAGATGCTGTTAAATTTATTAAAGCTAAATATTTATCAGGTGGTCAAAGAAAAAGATTAAGCATTTCGATGGCATTGTTATCGAATCCAAAAATTATTCTTATGGATGAACCCTTTCAAGGTCTAGATTTAATTTCTACTAGGTCGTTGCAAGAAACAATTGTAAATTTACAAACTGAAGACAATAGCAGATGTTGTGTAATCTCAGATCATGCAGCTAGAGATCTTCTTAATATTTCAGATAGAGCAATTATATTGGCAAATAAAAAAATTATTGCTCATGGACAACCGAAAGAATTAATCCAAAATGAGGATGCTAAGAATTTATATTTTGGAAATACCTTTAATATAAATTAAATTTAATGAAAAATTTTGTAAGGATTGACTCAAAGTTAAACAATTTTAACTCTGTAATAGAAATTCCTGGTGATAAATCAATATCTATAAGATGTATTTTACTAGCATCTCAAGCAATAGGTCAATCAAAAGCATTCAATTTATTAGAGTCAGATGATGTTAAAAATACTATCAAATCGATGAGAAGTTTAGGAGTTAAAATAAAAAAAAAAAAAAATTTTTATGAAATTGAAGGGGTTGGTTTGAATGGATTTAAGATTAAGGATAAACAGAAAATTTATGCTGGTAACTCAGGTACCTTTGCAAGATTATTCTGCGGATTAGTTGTCAAAAATGAAAAAAAAATTAAAATTTTAGGTGATAAAAGTTTATCAAAACGTGACTTCTCAAGAATAATTGATCCACTAAGACAATTTGGAGTATTTCTAAAAAGTAAAAAAGGTAAATTGCCTTTAAATATTACTGGTACAAAACACTTAAAACCAATTTTTTTCAAAGAAACAAAAGGAAGTGCTCAAGTCAAGAGTGCTGTTATGCTAGCTTCATTAAATACGCCAGGTATAACCTCTAT
>CACFYR010000038.1 GCA_902570505.1 uncultured Pelagibacteraceae bacterium
ATATTTTTCATTAATAATCTTTTGTGAAATTACATTAATTTTAGGATCTGAGTATTCTGACAATCTACTCGAGAAAGTTTTGAGAAAATATTCATAGAAAAGTTCCTCAAACTCCTTTAATTGATCTTCTGAAATATTTTTTTTATGTTTTCCCAAAGTATAAAGTCCTATAGCTCTTATATCTACATTCATTTTAGCTAATTCTATTAATTCTTGAGATTTTTGCTCTTTACTAATATTTTGCATTAATATTGATGAAGCTTGTTGAGTAACAGATTTTATGAAATCCTCGGAAGTTTGGGCAAACACGTTAAATGGAATTAAAATTAGAAAAACTAATAAAATTCTAAATTTTAAAAGCTTTAACATTTGTTTGATTTAGATTAGTTAGTTTCAATCTCTTCCCAATCACTGTCGTTAAGTGTGTCAGTGATCTCATCAGAATTTAAAATTTTTCTTTTTCTATCTTGGAGATACAGGCTTTTTACCGAAGCATAAAAATCAATAGAATTCTTCTCAAGATTGTCAAATGACTCAATATTTTTAGCTCTAAAATCTACTCCAGTCATACCTCTGGATGCATAATAATCAAAATCAGAGACATAATGTGTATCTTCTCTTACTGTAATGTTGTACCAAGCGTTACCTCCAGAATAATTTATTAATGATGCAGAAGCATCTCTTAAAGTGCTTGGTCCTAATATAGGTAAAACAATATAGCATCCTTCACCAACTCCCCATTTTCCTAAAGTTTGACCCCAATCTTCTTTTTCGTAATCATTCAAGCCAATTTTAGAGGCTGGATCAAAAAAACCCAAAATACCTACTGTAGAATTTACTACAAACCTTGCACTATTTTTTCCAGCAAGACCAATATCTCCCTGAAGTAAATTATTAGGAACTGTTACGACTAGAGAAATATTATTTAAAGCATTACTTGTGCCAGTTCTTATTGGTGAGGGTAAGTATCTATAGCCTTTCGCAATTGGTTCTATAATAAGCGTATCTATAGTTTGATTTATGGCAAAAACACCTCTGTTAAATGTCTCAAAACAATCTTTCACTTCACCGTTGTTTTTTTTACTTAAATCATTTTTTCCATCAGAACCTGCAAAACTGCTCAAGCAAATAAAAGTAGAAATAATTATATATATAAATAATTTTTTCATTCTAAGATTGTATATGGTATCTTTTATCAATGTAAATGAATTTTTACTATGATAAAATCTCATAAATGATACCGATTTTTACTAATAATTACTCCCCAAATTTTTCTACTAATAAGAGAAATATTAAAAACATTAAATTTATAATAATTCACTATACTGGAATGAAAAGCGAAATTAAGGCAATTAATAGACTAACTGATGACAAATCAAAAGTTAGCTGTCATTATTTTATTAAAAAAAATGGTCAAATTATTTGTATGGTGCCTGAAAATTATACGGCTTGGCATGCAGGTATATCCTCTTGGAATAAAATAAAAAGATTAAATAATTATTCAATAGGAATTGAAATTCAAAATTCAGGTCATACTAGTGGTTTACCAAATTATAAAAAAATTCAAATAAATAGCTTAATAAAATTATGCAAATTTTTAAAAAAAAAATACAATATATTGCCACAAAATATTTTAGGTCATTCAGATATTGCATATGAGAGAAAACAAGATCCTGGAGCCAAATTTCCTTGGCAATTACTTGCAAAAAAAAATCTATCAATTTGGTATAAAGGTAACGCAAAAAAATTAAACAAGCTTAGAAATATAAAAATTCAAAAAAAAGAAAACATTGAATTTTTTAAAAACTTAAAAAAGATTGGATATAAAACCGCTAGTAATAAAAAACTAAAAAAATTGCTAATAATTGCTTTTCAAACAAAATTTAGAAAAGAGCAAATAAACGGTAAAATTGATATGGAATGCCTTGTAATCTCAAAAAATTTAAATAATACATAGTTTTTTTCTCTTGAAAGTTTAAAAAAAAATTATATTTTAATTATGCCAGATAGATGACTTATCGCTTTACAAAGTAAAGAGGAAAGTCCGGGCTCTACAAAGATACGGTGCCAGTTAACGACTGGCAGGGGAAACCCTAGGGATAGTGCCACAGAAAACAAACCGCCTTATCAAGGCAAGGGTGAAAAGGTGTGGTAAGAGCACACCGGCAGATTGGTAACAATCGGCGCATGGAAAACCCCACCGAGAGCAAGACTGAATAGAGATGGCAATGTTAGAAATAACAAAAAGCGATCTTTGGCTAGTCATCAGGGTTAGTTGCTTGAGCTTTAAAGTGATTTAAAGCCTAGATAAATGATAAGTTTAAAAGACAGAACCCGGCTTACAGTCTATCTGGCACATCAATCAAAAACCAATCAATTAAGACATATTTCGAGTGTATTAGCGTAAAATATAACTGTTGACGCTATTTATAAAAACCCATAATATCCCATAAAAACCCAAATATGGGATATATGAAAAATGTTTTTATCGACATACGAAAACAAGCTCGACAAAAAAGGAAGGGTATCTGTGCCAGCACCCTTTAGGTCATATCTATCTAACCTAGGATATAACGGAGTAATTTGCTTTCCTTCCTTCAATCATCAATGTATAGAGTCCTGGCCTCAAGACAGAATAGAAAAAATTACAAATTCAATTGATGATTTAAACCCGTTCGAGGAAAAAAAAGACTATTTTGCTACATCTATATTAGCTGAAAGCATAAATTTACAATTCGATAGTGAGGGAAGAATTTTATTAACATCAAAATTATTAAAACATGCAAAAATAAAAAATAGCATGCTGTTTGTTGGTCAAGGAAAAACATTTCAAATATGGGAACCAACTTCGTTTGAGAAATTTAAGGTAAATGCAAAGAAAAAATCAAATATTAATCGTGCTAGCCTTAAATGGGAGCATAAACTTAACAACTAGGGGGATAAATGACTATTAACTTTAAAGCACCAGATATAAAAGAGCTTAAGCCAAGAATATTGGTTCTTGGTGTAGGGGGAGCAGGCGGCAATGCAATAAATGGAATGATTGATAATGGATTACAAGGAGTAGAATTTATTGCGGTAAACACAGATGCACAAGATCTAAAACTTAGCAGAGCAGACGCAAAAATACAAATAGGTTTAAACTTAACAAAAGGACTTGGTGCAGGAGCTAAATTAGATATAGGGCAAGCAGCTGCGGATGAATCTTTAAATGAAATCATAAATATCTTACAGGGTGCTAATATGGTATTTATTACTGCTGGTATGGGAGGTGGAACTGGTACTGGATCCGCTCATGTAATTGCTAGAGCAGCGAAAGAATTAAATATTTTAACTGTAGGTGTGGTTACTTTACCTTTTTTATATGAGGGTCCATCAAGAATGAGAAGAGCCCAGTCAGGATTAGAGGAACTGAGAAAGCATGTTGATACAATTATTGTAGTACCAAATCAAAACTTATTTAAAATCGCAAGTGAACAAACTACATTTGAAGAGTCATTTCAATTGTCCAATGATGTACTTTTACATGGCGTCCAAAGTATTACCGATCTTATGGTTAGACCAGGACTAATAAACCTAGATTTTGCTGATGTAGAGACTGTTATGAGTTCTATGGGCAAAGCTATGATGGGTACTGGCGAGGCTGAGGGAGAAGGCAGAGCAACTAAAGCAGCAGAGATGGCAATTAGTAATCCTCTAATTGATGATTACACTCTAAAAGGTGCAAAGGGCTTACTTGTTAATATAACTGGTGGCAAAGATCTAAAATTGTTTGAAGTAGATGAGGCAGTAAATAAAGTTAGGGCTGAGGTAGATCCTGAAGCAGAATTAATTATTGGAGCAATTACTGATACAGCTTTAGATAACAAAATGAGAGTTTCAATTGTTGCAACTGCACTAGACGGTCAACAACCGGAGTCTAAATCTGTAATCAACATGGTACATAGAATACATAATAGAAATCCCGGTTACTCCGACTTTTCAAATTTAGCGACTAATAATCAGATGAATTTACAAAATAATCAAAATCATTTGACCGATGGAGCTACTGCTCTAAAGCTAGAGAATGAAATCTCACAAGATTTGTCTGCAAATAATGAGCAGCAAAATATTGTTGATAATAATGCAGACAATCTAAATATTAAGGAGGTAAATTCGTCAGAGACTATTAGCCTGAATGAAGAAATTCAGAATACTGAAACTCACGAGGATAATTCAAATAATAACGAAGAGATAAACTCAAACGGTCTTGAAAATTTTGGTATTCAGGAAATTGAGGAGTCCACTCCAGAGCTATTTAATAGTGAATTATCTGAGATAAGCGAAGATAGCTTTACTTCATTTGATGAAGAAAAAAAAAATGAGGATGAGGACGATTTAGAGATTCCAGCATTTTTGCGAAGACAAAAAAATTAATGATCTTCAAAAAAATAGATGAGTGCCACCATAAATCTGGAAAAAAAACATTTTCCAGTATTGCTTGATGAATTAGTAAGCATTCTTTCCCCTCTTTATGGTGGCACATTTATAGATTGTACATTTGGACAAGGCCATTACTCAAAAAAAATTTTAGAATTTAAAGGGAACAAAATTATTGCATTAGATAGAGATAAAGACGTTCATCCACAATCTAAACTTCTAATAAAAAAATTTAAAGATAGATTTCAATTTCATAATATAAAATTTAGTCAAATTAAAAAACTTGATCTTGATACGAAATATCTTAAGGGAATAATTTTCGATTTAGGATATTCAACTATTCAAATTAATGATCCAAAGAAAGGTTTATCTTTTAAAAATAAATCAAAACTTAATATGAAAATGGGGATTAATGATTTTTCTGCACACGAAGTCATACACAATCTAGGTTTCGATGAAATTAATAAAATAATAAAATATTTTGGTGAGGAAACTAAAAGTAAACTAATATCCAGAAAAATTGTTAATTTAAGAAAAACAAATAATATAAATACAGAGCAATTAGTTAAAATCATAGATAGCGTAAAAAGAAAAAATCCAAAAAAAATTAACAATGCAACCAAAACATTCCAGGCTTTAAGAATATTTGTAAACAAAGAAATAAGCGAACTGATTTATGGTCTAATTAAAAGTTATGAAATATTACCGATCGGAGGTATTATTGCTGTAGTAACCTTTCATTCTCTAGAGGACAAAATTGTGAAATTTTTTTTTAAAAATTATTCTGAAATTCAAAATAAATCTAGATATTTACCTAAAGTTAAAGATGAACAAATTTTATTTAAATTAAATAGCAAAAAACCTATTTATCCAAGTGAAAAAGAAGTGCAAATGAACGCTCCATCTAGAAGCGCAAAATTAAGATACGGGATAAAATTAAGTCAAAAATCCGATTTTGGCGATTTTATAAAAAAGTTTCAATATTTACTTGATATTGAAAATATTAGCGAAAAAATATGAAAAATACAATTTTCATCTTTATTATTTTTGGTTTAATAATTTTTACAACTTTAATTAAAAATTCATCAAAAGAAATTGATAAAGAAATATTTACATTAGAAGAGGATATAAGCATATTAAAAAATGAGCGAGAGATGCTAAAGTTAGAACACGATTATTTAACCTCC
>CACFYR010000039.1 GCA_902570505.1 uncultured Pelagibacteraceae bacterium
TTGATCCAATGTCTTGTCTCTACTTTTAATTCCTAAGTCGTAATATTTGATGTCTAACTCCAAATAGGGTTTTATGAGTTTTTTTTTGATAAATTCCCATATAACCCTCGTCATTTCATCACCATCAAGCTCAACAATTGGGTTTTTTACCTTAATTTTAGCCATATTTATTTATATATCTTAATAATTGAAATATAGAGTTTTATATACATATTAACCAGAAATTAGCAAATTTAGGATTATGATAGATAAAGTTTTTCCAAAGGTCCATAGCGAAGGATATAAATTTTTAGTTATATTTGGTGTAATTACACTAATATTTTACTTCATAAATAGTTTCCTAGGACTGATAGGTTTAGTTTTAACTATTTGGTGTTATTATTTTTTTAGAGATCCAGAAAGGTATCCAATCAATGATGAAGACTATTTAGTAAGTCCAGCAGATGGAGTTGTTTTACAAGTTAAAGAAACTAATGGACCAAAAGAATTAAATTTAGAAAACAAAACTTTTACAAAAGTAAGCGTTTTTATGAATGTATTTGATTGTCATGTAAACAGAACACCATGCTCAGGAAAAGTTTCGCAAATATTATATAAACCTGGAAAATTTTTTAACGCTTCTCTTGATAAAGCTAGTGAAGATAACGAAAGAAATTATTATAAGATTACCAATAAAAATGATGAAGACATAATCGTAGTTCAGATTGCTGGACTTATCGCTAGAAGAATAGTTTGTGAAACTACTGAAAATTCTGAATTACAACAAGGGGATAGAATTGGAATGATTAGATTTGGAAGTAGAGCTGATATTTATTTTGAAAATTACAAACCACTAGTCAAAGTTGACCAAAAAACTATCGCTGGTGAAACTTTAATTGCTAAAAAGTAATGGAACCAAAAAGAAAGTTTAAGATTGTTACAGCAAAGAATTCAAGAGTTATTTTACCTAATATATTTACTTTAGTAGGAGTTTGCATAGGACTTTCATCGATTAAATTTGCATTTGATGGAAACTTTCAATTTTCAGTAGTGGCCATAATAGTAGCTGGAATAATCGATGGTTTGGATGGAAGAATTGCAAGATTAATAAAAGGCACTTCTAAAGTAGGTAAAGAATTAGACTCTTTAACGGATGTAATTAGTTTTGGTGTTGCACCGGCTTTTATTATGTATTTCTGGAAATTAAATGAACTTGGTAGGATAGGTTGGTTCATATGTTTAATATATGTTGTTGCTGTTGCACTAAGATTGGCAAGATTTAATGTTAATTCATCTGAAGAACCAACATGGAAAGGTAACTTTTTTGAAGGCATTCCATCACCCGCAGGTGGAGTACTAGTTCTTATGCCTTTATTTTTTAGTTTCAGTGAACTTACATTAATAAATATTAATTATGATTTAGTTGTACCAATATTTTTTGTAACGATATCAATACTATTAATCAGTAAATTACCAACTTACTCTTTTAAAAAAATAATCGTACCAAGAAGAATGAGTATATTTTTAATATTTGGTGTGGTGATTTATTTTGTATTATTACTTCTGTATACATTTAACACTATAGTTATTTCAGGTCTTATATATCTTTTAATGATACCAATTAGTTCTGTACATTATATGAATGTGAGAAATAAATTTACAACTCAATCAGGTGATATTGATGATCACGAAGATATATTGTGATGAATAATAAAGCAGTAGTAACTTTAGCAGACTCTACCTACTTCGAAATGTTAATAGAACTTGTAGATTCTATTGCTAGATTTAAAGAAAGTTCAAATGTTGATATTTGTGTTCTAGATGCTGGTCTTTCAGATAATCAATTAAGCAAGCTATCTGGAAGAGTAAAAAGTATTAAAAAGGCAGAATGGGATATTAAAGTACCAGATTATAAAGTAAGAGGAAAAGAATGGTTAAAAAGTCAAGTTTCAAGAGCTTTTTTGCCAAAATACTTTCCGGATTATAAAAAATATTTATGGATAGATTGTGATGCATGGGTTCAAGATTGGAATTGTGTGGAATTATATTTTAAAGCTTGTAATAGCGGAAAACTTGGCATTACACAAACAATAGGGCCTGGTTATAAAATAACTTCTAAAGTAAAGTGGATATTTGGAAAATTTGCTCAAATAAAATCCCAAAATTTTAAACACGCATTAAGTTCTAATATAAATTTGAATGATGCAAGAAAGCTTGCATTTGCCCCTCATATAAATATTGGAACATTTTCATTAGAAAAAAATTCACCCTGCTGGGACATATGGCAAAAGAACCTGAAAAAAACTCTTAGTGCGGGTAAAATTTTTGGATCTGAGGGTCTTGCTATAAATTTAAGCGTTTACGTTGATGGTGTTAATACCGAGTTTTTGCCATTAAACTGCAATTGGATTGCAAGTAATTTACTACCTAAGTTTGATGAAAATAATAATTACTTCGTAGAACCTTATCTGCCGAATAATAAAATTGGTATAATGCATCTAGCGGCTGGTATTTGGGAAAATAATAAAGATATGAGAACAGATAAAAGCGTTAAAATTAATATTCAAACTATTTCAAATAATATATTGTCAAAAAGTTTAAGGTTTCTATCCAATTGAAAAAAAATAGAATTTCAAAAAATTGGATTAATAAGCAAAGAAGAGATATTTATGTTAGACAATCAAAAATTGAAGGATTTAGGTCAAGAGCTGTTTATAAGTTAAAGGAGATTAATCAAAAATTTAAAATCTTAAAAAATGGCCAATCTATTTTGGATCTCGGGGGAGCTCCAGGAAGCTGGTCTCAGTATCTATCTAAAAATCTTAAAAATGCTAAATTGTTAACGATAGATTTGCTTGAAATTGAAGAGATTAAAGATGTAAAAATAATACATGGTGATTTTACTGAAGAAAAATACAAAAATGAAATCAAAAATTTTTTTAATAATAAAATTGACTTAGTAATTTCAGATATGGCAGTTAACACATCTGGAAATAAAAATCTTGATGCGATGGTAACTGGAGAATTAGCTTTGAATGCCATGAATTTTTCTTTAGAAGTCCTTAAAACAAATGGACAATTTGTCACTAAAATTTTTATGGGCACGTCATTTAACGAAATTGTTTCAAATTCTAAAAAATATTTTAGAGAAACTAATGTTTTCAAACCTCCATCTAGCAGAAAAGACTCAAAAGAAACTTTCATAATATCAAGAAATTTACGTTAGTTTACCTTTTAATTTTTCTAGAATCGTATATATAAGGACATGGACCCTATTAAAGAAGCTCTAACATTCGATGATGTTACTTTGGTGCCAAAATATTCATCTGTTTTACCTTCAGATGTAATTACCAAAACATCACTTTCCAAAAATTTACATCTCAAAATACCATTAATAACTTCTGCAATGGACACAGTAACAGAATCAAAAATGGCAATAGCTATTGCAAAAGCAGGTGGCATAGGAGTGATACATAGAAACCTGGACGTAAAAAAACAAATCCTGGAAATTAAAAAAGTAAAATCACAAAAATTATTAGTTGGTGCCGCAGTAGGAGCTGGTGACAACGAGTTTATTAGAGCAACAAAAATTCTTAAGGAAAATATTGATTTACTTGTTGTAGATACTGCACATGGTCATACAAAGAAAGTTGGAGAGATAATAACTAAAATAAAAAAAATTAAGCCAAAAAAAGTTACTTTATGTGCTGGAAATGTAGCTACTTCTGAAGCTGCAAGTTTTTTAGTAAAGTTGGGTGTTGATATTATTAAAGTAGGTATTGGCCCAGGATCAATTTGTACTACAAGACTAGTGGCTGGTATAGGTGTGCCTCAACTAAGCGCAATACTAAATGTGAAAAAAGGTTTAAAGAAAAAAAAAGTAAGTATTATTGCTGATGGAGGTATCAAATTTTCTGGAGATATAGCTAAAGCCTTAGCTGCTGGAGCAGACGCAGTAATGATAGGTTCATTATTCGCAGGTACAGATGAGGCTCCTGGAAAAATTATAAAAAAAAATGGAAAACTTTACAAAAGTTTTAGAGGAATGGGGTCTATAGGAGCAATGAACAAGGGATCAGCAGACAGATATTATCAAATTAAACAAAAAGATAAATCCAAGTATGTACCTGAAGGTGTGGAAGGATTTGTAAAATATAAGGGAAAAGTAGATAAAATCTTTTATAAATTAATTGGTGGTCTGAAATCCTCAATGGGTTATCTTGGAGCTAAAAAATTAAATTTACTAAGAACAAATCCTAAATTTGTTAAAATTACAAAAGCTGGATTCTATGAAAGTATGGTGCATAACATTGATGAAATTAAGAAATAAATTATTCCTATCTATAGTTTTAATACTATTTACTAATAATGCTATAGGTGCAATCAATTTGTTCAACGAAGGCAAAAAGTTTTTCGATAACAAAAAATATGAAAAATCTAAATTTTATTTTCAAAAAAACTTAGTTTTTAATCCTAAAGACGCAAACTCATATCTATATTTAGCTAAGATTTATCAGATAGAGGAAAATGAAAGAGAAGTTGAAAAAAACTTAGATACTGCATTACTCTTGGAACCCACTAATGAGGAG
>CACFYR010000040.1 GCA_902570505.1 uncultured Pelagibacteraceae bacterium
AAATTGTATTTGTATCTTTGGGTATAAAATTAAATATAATTTTTTTTAATACACTAGCTTGAATCAGAGATGTCTTAAAATCAATGTTAATTTTAGACAAATCTGAACCACTAGTACCGGAAGATTTCAAAGTTTTGATCTTCTTAAATTTTGTTGATTTTAAATTAAATAATTTAAAAAGTTTTGAATGCAAATATGGTAAAGACTCTGAATTTCTCACTTTATCAAAATGCGGAAATCCTAAATCTGCAACTTTTTTAAATTCTTTGGAATTTTTGTAATGATGCAATGTAAGTTTTCTTTGATTATCGAAAAAAAATATTTTTTTTTTATTTTTTTTTAACTCGAAAGGTTTTTTTTTAAGTAAATTGTTAAAATTAATCATAAAATTTAATTGACCCTTATAATCTATTTCTGTCAATTTTTTGATTATTATTTAGAGGTAGTTTGTTAACATAATTAGTAATAAAACCACTTTGATCAAGGTTTGTAAAATTTGATAATTTTTTTATTAAAAGATCTTTTTTATATCTTTTTTCGTAACTAATTTTAAGATAACCATTTTTTTCTTTACAATAAATGATGAAACCCGCCTTTTTCATTTTGTATTCAAGCTGTGAAATGTCTATTCTAAAACCAAATATTTTAGCTATTTTTTCAGCTCTAGATGTCAAATAGAAAAAACCATCTTTATCTTTATATCCATAGTCTTCAGTATTTAATTTCAATTTTGGTTTAAATATTTTTGCTAAATCTTTCCTGCATGTTGCATACCCCAAAAAAACATTTTTTCCAAACAAGATTAATTTGCCAATCTTATTTGATTTTACAATAAACTGATTTTTTTTACCTAATAGCTTAATCTTATAATTTCTAAGTGGTTTTCCTATACTTCCAAGTTTTTTAATTGCTAATTTTGGATCTAAATATGAAATTCTTGGTGAAGCTTCTGTTTGACCATACATACAATAAAATTTAATCTTTTTCTTGTTACATTTAATTGTAAATTTTTTTTTTAGCTTTAAATCTAACTCACCACCTGCCTGTGTTAAGTATCTTACATTAATATTAAATAAATCATTTATACCCAGTCTTTCAATGATTTTGTAAGCATATGGAACTCCATTAAACGATGTAATCTTATATTTTTTAAAATCTTTCCAAAATTCTCTGGTTAGTATTGATTTATCAGTCACAAAGATTGATGAGCCTGAACTTATGTGGGAATTAATAACTGACAACATATAACTATAAGATAATGACATATTAGTTACTGTAATATCTTTTTCTACAATATTGAGATAGTTACAAATTTTTTTTGTATTATCTTGAAGATTCTCATAACTCAATATTACAAACTTAGGGGAACCCATTGAACCAGAGGTGGGCATTAAAATAGAAACTTTATTATTTATATTCGTTTTTTTTTTTATAGGATTTTTAAAAATACAATAATTTCTTAATTTATCAAAAAGTTTAAAATTAATCTTTAAATTTTTTTTTCTTTTAAGATTGCAAACTAAAAAATCTGGTTCGTACTTTTTTAATATTTCTTTTATTTGAGAATTTTGCATTTTAAAATCAATTAACATTATTGAGGATTTAAGAAGATGCATAATTATATAATAATAAAAAACTGCAATCTTATTTTCACATATTATCAGAACAAGTTTTTTTGAATTAAATTCTTTCTTAAATTTTTTTTCTTTTTGAAAAAAATCTTTGTAAAAAATTTTATTTTCTTTATCAAATAAAGCCAGATTGTCCTTAAATCTTAAAAGATGCTTAAACATTAGTTTTTAAGAAAATTTTTAATTTTTCTAAAAATTTTTTTACCACTTAAACCATGATAATCTAATAAATATTCATAATCTCCTGTTGGTCCAAACTCATCTGGTAAAGAAATATTAAAAATTTTTTTATTATTAAATTCACTAATGAAATTTTGTGATAAAACTGAATTTAATCCACCAATAATAGTATGTTCTTCTATGGTAATTATATATTTAAAATTATTAATATATTTTTTTAGAAAAGGTATATTAAGGGGTTTTAGAGTGTGAACATTAATGATACAGGGATCAATCTTTGATTTTTTAAGAAGTTTGCTAGCAACTTTTACTTGTCCTAGCACCGAACCAGTACTTAATATCAAACAATCTTTTCCATTACTAAGTATATTTGGTTTTTTAAATTTGTATTTATAATCTTTTTCATAAACGATTGGACTGCCTGGTATACCAGTTAATCTAACATAACTTGGACCTCTTTTATTATTAGATAAATCAAATAAAATTTTCTTTAATTCCAAACTATCTGCTGGGGAAAAAATTTTTAAACCTGGAATAGTTCTCATTATACTTACATCCTCTAAGCCAAAATGACTATTACCTAAAAATCCCATTGATAACCCGCTGCCTAGTGCAACAATATTAACTGGATGTTTCATATAACCAAGGTTCATTCTGATATGCTCACTTGCTCTCATGGACAAAAAAGGAGCAAAGGATGTAATGAATACTTTGTAGCCTTCTCTTGCTAAACCTGATGCAATACCAATAAGATTTTGCTCACATATACCAACAGACAAATATTTATTCGGAAATGCTGCTTTAAATCTATCTAATCCAGACGATCTTCCTAAATCTGCTGAAATAACCATTAAATCTTTATTTTTTTTTCCAATATCAATCATAAACTGCCCAAACATTGCACGCGGACCCATTCTTGACCATTGAGATAGAATTTTGTTATTCATTTTTCAAATTTGTTTTAAAGCTTGTAAATATAAATTTTTAGTTAATCTGTTATGGTGCCAGTCATTATTTCTTTCCATAAATTTTACACCTTTTCCTTTAGTTGTTTTTGCTAAAAACACTGTTGGTTTGTTTTTATGTATCTTTTTTAAAGCATTAGATATAGTCTGCAAATTATGGCCGTCACCCTTAATTGTATTCCAACCGAATCCTTTCCATTTTTTAACTAAATTGCTCCAATTCATCTGTTTGTTTATTTTTCCATCATTTTGAAAATTATTACAATCTACAATTAGAAAAAGATTATTTAAATTTAACTCTGTTGCTGTTATTGCTGCTTCCCAGTTAGATCCCTCGTAGCATTCACCATCTCCAACAAGAACAAATATTTTACCTTTTTTTTTTCTTTTCTTATATGATAATGCAATACCAGAAGCAAAAGACAAACCTTGGCCCAAACTTCCATTAGATGACTCGATTCCATTTTTGATATCAACTATCGGATGAGCAATTAACTCGCTTCCGTTTTTTTGAAAAGAAGATAACTTTTTTTTACTTATAAATTTTTTACAATATAAAGCACTTAATAAACCTAAAAAGCCGTGACCTTTGCTTAAAATAAACTTATTTAATCCATTTTTTTTTATATAATTTTCGTATAAGACTGCAAGAATCTCGACCATAGATAAAGCTCCTCCTATATGTGTTCTTTCATTGCACTCAAAACTAGCTTTTAAAATTGTTTCCCTAATTTGAGAAGATAATAATGAATACTTTTTAAGATTATCTTTTTTTATTTTCATATTTTAAAATCATTAACTAATCTTATAATTTGACCATTAGTTTCCCCTGAATTTTTAGATGACAGGGAGTCAATTAATTTGATTACACTTTTTAATTTAATCTCTTTCTTTGTTGAGGATTTTTCCAAAAATTTTTGTTTAATTTTTTTATCCATTTTTTTTTCCATTCTTGATTTAAAAACACTTGGAGCGATTGCATTCACTCTAATATTATATTTTCTAAATTCTTTTGCCATTATTTTCGAAGCAAACATTAAAGCGCATTTGCTTGTACCATACGATAAAAAGCCTTTCTCAGCTATTAATCCAGAAATAGATCCAATATTAATAATTGATCCATTTTTTGATTTTTTGATAAATCTCAAAAGATTTTGAATTAATCTTATTTGTGAAAAAAAATTCACCTCAAAAACATTTTTTAAATTTTTAATTGATGTCATCTCAGTTATTGAGCCAGAAGGAATTGCCGAGTTATTTATAAGTACATCAATTGTAGTGTTAGTTTTATTTAAATTATTTACTAATTTTTTGAAATCATTATCTTTTAACATATCAAGTTTGAATACTTTTAAATTTTTAGATTTTTGATGATAACTATTAAATTTTCTTATAGTACCAATAACTTTAAAATTTTTTTTAAGAAAGTAAGAGACTAATTTTTTACCTAAAGTTCCATTACAGCCAGTTATAAAGACAGTTTTTTTTTGCTTCATATCTTTTAAATAAAATGAATTTTTTCATTTTAAATTTTAATCTTATACTTTTTTAAGATCTTAATTCCTTTTTTAAAAGAACTAAAATCAATAATA
>CACFYR010000041.1 GCA_902570505.1 uncultured Pelagibacteraceae bacterium
GCATTAATTTCTGCGAGAAGAACTGTATCATTTAAAGCTTCGAAAGAATTAAAAAATTACATAAACAATAAAGATGAGTGAAAAAAAATCTCAATATAAGACTATTAGCGAGGTTGCAGAAATCTTAAATTTAGTAAACCAAAAAACAGGTAAATTATTAACTCATACTTTAAGATTTTGGGAAAAGGAATTTAAGCAAGTGAAACCAAAACTATTTGCAGGTAAACGTAGATATTATGATGATGCAACGATAAATACACTTAAAAAAATAAAATATTTATTAAAAGACAAAGGTATGACTATAAAAGGCGTAAAAAAAGCATTATCTTCTTCAGATAACAATATTGACGTCATAGAAAAATCCAATATAAACCCAATTGAATTAAAATCTAAAGTAAAAAAAATTTCGGATTTAATTAAGAAATTAAAAAATTAATTATGGCCAAAAAAACACATATCAAAGTAAGATTGGTTCCAGAAAGCAAACCTGATAGTCCATTTTTTTATTATGTTAAAAAACCTGCAGGTGGTGAAAAAGCTAAAGAAAAACTTAAATTAAAAAAATATAATCCTAATACACGCAAACACGAAAATTTTGTAGAAAAAAAACTTCCACCACATAGTAAATAATTATTTTTTTTTAAAATTTCTTCTTTCAAAATCTATGTATGCTTTAATCATATTCTTCCAAATATGATTTGTAATTTTTGGATCAATTTTTAATTTTTTAGATTTATTTCTTATATTCTTTAAGATAATAGCGATCCTTTTTTTATCAACAATTTGATGTTTATATTTTTTTAGACTTAATACTTCTTTAACTAATTCTGTTCTTTTTTTAATTAATGAGATTAATGAATTATCTAATTTATCAAGTTTTACTCTTAATTTGTTCAGTTTTTTTTTATCTTTAGGCGACATTTAATCAATTGGATTTAATTAAAATTATTATATTTATCCGAGTATGTATACAGATAATTTATTTATTAAAAAACAGATTTCTATATGGTTAGGATTTATGTTTCTATTAATATCGTTAATGATTGTTGTGGGTGGCTTAACTCGGCTTACTGACTCGGGTTTATCAATAACCGAATGGCAACTTTTCTCTGGTTTTTTACCCCCATTATCAAATGATGATTGGATTAATTATTTTAATTTATATAAGCAAATACCTGAATATAAACTTCAAAATTTCTCAATGACTATGAGTGAATTCAAAATAATTTTTTGGTGGGAGTGGATTCATAGATTTTTAGGTAGAATCATTGGTTTAGCTTTTCTCATACCTTTAATTTATTTTTCATTTAAACTTTCTATAATAAAACTTGCTAATTTGTATTTTATATTTTTTTTAATATGCTTTCAGGGTTTTATAGGGTGGTATATGGTTTCAAGTGGTTTAGTAGATAGAGTTGATGTTAGTCACTACAGATTATCTGTTCATTTAATAATAGCTTTTATAATTTTATCATTAATTTTATGGAATTATTTTAAACTTAAAGACATTAAAATTTCAGATAATAATATTGGCTTATTATTCCCAAGTATTTTTTTAATTTTAATATTTTGTCAAATCACAATTGGAGCTTTTGTTTCAGGCATGGATGCTGGAACTATATATAATACTTGGCCTTTAATGGGAGATCAGTACTTTCCTGATGATAATAAAATAGATAATTTATTCTATTTATCAGCTTTTGACGATCCTTCTTTAGTTCAATTCATGCACAGAAACTTAGCTTATGTAATTTTATTCTTTTATGCATATATGCTTTACAAAATTTATAAAAAAAAACTTAATAAATTATTGCCAAGTGTATACTTAGTAGGTGTTTTAATTTTGTTACAAATAATATTGGGAATATTAACTTTAATTTATGGTGCACAGATTAAATTTGCATCTATGCACCAAGTAAGCTCAATTTTTCTTGTTAGTTCAAGTATTTATTTTCTTTTTTTAAATACAACTTCTAACCAACAGCTTTCAGACTAGGTTTTCCAGATGCGTCCAAAGCTTGTTTTAAATCAGCTATAATATCGTCTGGATGTTCTATGCCTATAGAAAGTCTAACATAACCTGGTGTAACTCCAGCTGCTAATAACTCTTTCTCTGTTAATTGACTATGGGTTGTTGTAGCTGGATGAATTGCTAAACTTCTAGCGTCTCCAATGTTTGCGACATGGTAAAACATTTTTAAAGCCTCAATAAATTTTTTACCTGCTTCAACTCCGCCTTTAACCTCAATACCACAAAGTGCACCGTTTCCACCTTTAAAATATTTTTTTGCTCTATTGCCTACCTCACCTTTGTGTAGAGTAGGGTAAATTACTCTATCTACATTTTTGTGTTTTGTTAAAAAATCAACAACCTTTTCGGCATTCGAACAATGTTGTTTCATCCTTAAAGGAGCAGTTTCTAATCCTTGAATTATACCCCAGGCATTGTCTGGTGCTAATGGCGCTCCTAAATCTCTTAATAGACATACTCTAGCTCTAACTGCAAAAGCTACATTGGCTCCTGTTAGTTGTGGAACAACTTCTCCCCAAACAGCTCCACCATAACTGTGATCTGGTTCATTATATAAGGGTTGTCTTTTAGGATCAGCTGTCCAATCAAAATTACCACCATCAACTAGACATCCTCCTATTACTGTGCCGTGTCCACCAATAAATTTTGTTAACGAATGGACAACTATAGCCGCACCATGATCAAGTGGTTTACAAATAATTGGCGCTGCAGTGTTATCCATTATTAATGGTATATTATGTTTTCTTCCGATGTCAGAAACTTCTTTGATTGGAAATACTCTTAAGTAAGGATTAGGTAGAGTTTCTGCATAAAAAGCTCTTGTTTTATCGTCAACTAATTTTTCAAAATTTTTTGGATCAGATGGATCTGCATATCTACACTCAATACCCAATTTTTTAAGTGTATGAGTAAATAGATTTACAGTACCACCATATAAATCAGTAGAACTTATGAAGTTATCTCCAGATTGACACAGGTTCATTATTGCAAATGTTGATGCAGCTTGTCCTGATCCAACAGTTACACATGCTAAACCATTCTCTAAAGCTGCTACCCTTTTTTCTAATACATCATTAGTCGGGTTCATTATCCTTGTATAAATATTACCAAATTCTTTTAAACCAAATAAATTTGCTGCATGATCTGTATTATTGAATTGATAGGATGTTGTTCTGTATATTGGAACAGCTACAGCTGTGGTAGCTGGGTCGCTTCTATAGTCTCCTCCATGAAGAGCTATTGTTTCTGGGTTTGTTGATTTTGACATGTATATCTCCTAAGCTTAGTTATTAAAAACTAATTCTATTATAGTTTTTATATTAGGTTCAAGATCTAAAAACTGTTAAATATAGCCTTATTTTGTAAGAATAAACCAGTAATTGACTTTATTTTCATATGAAGTATTAAGCTTCAACAATGACCAAATTTCTAAAAAAAAGTGAATTATCAAGTGAATGGTATGAAGTTGATGCTACAAATGTTGTTGTTGGTAGGTTGGCAACTATTATATCCAAAATTTTGAGAGGTAAAAATAAAACAAATTATACACCACACATTGACAATGGTGATTTTGTAATTGTAAAAAATATAGAGAATGTGAAATTTACAGGGAGCAAATTTGAAAATAAAAAATATTACAGACATACTGGACATCCAGGTGGTATTAAATTTACTACACCAGAGAGATTAAATGAAAAAAAACCTGGGGAGACTTTAAGACTTGCTGTAAAAAGAATGCTTCCAGGTGGCCCACTTGCAAAAAAACAACTTACAAAATTAAAAATATACTCTGGAAATGAACATCCACACAGTGCTCAAAATCCTCAATTAATTGAACTGAACAAATTAAATAAAAAAAATATTTTAAGAAAATAGATTATGGATAATATAAAATACGCTACAGGTAAAAGAAAAACATCTATAGCAAAAGTATGGTTGTCTAAAGGTTCTGGAAAAATAATGGTTAATGGTAAAGATTTTAAAGATTACTTTAAAAGATCAAATCATCAAATGCAAATCCAAAGACCATTTGAGATTATTAATCAACAAACTGATTATGACGTTAAATGTAGAGTCACCGGAGGTGGATTAACAGGCCAAGCAGGCGCAATGGTTCATGGTATTTCTAGAGCTATATTAAAATTTGATGAAAATTTAAAAGCATCTCTAAAAAAAGAAAAATTAACAACTAGAGACTCTAGATCTGTTGAAAGAAAGAAATACGGGCATAGAAAAGCAAGAAGAAGTTTTCAATTTTCAAAAAGATAATATATTTCTTTACATTACTAATTTTTGTTTATGGAAAAACTTAACATATT
>CACFYR010000042.1 GCA_902570505.1 uncultured Pelagibacteraceae bacterium
TAATATAACTTCGATAAAAGTTGTAATGCCTTTTTTTTGGTCTTCACAGGATTGTTTTATAGCTTTGGTTGTTTCTTCCATTGTTTTTACTGTAACACCTTTTAAACCACAAGCATTGGCTACTTTTGCGTAACTTAATTCTGGATCAAGTTCTGTACCTACAAAATTGTCATCAAACCATAAAATTGAATTTCTTTTTTCTGCTCCCCACTGATAATTTCTAAATATAACCATTGTTATTGCGGGCCATTCTTCTCTAGCACAAGAACTCATTTCATTCATGCTTATTCCAAATGCTCCATCGCCTGCAAATCCAATAACGGGTGTATCAGGACAACCAATTTTAGCTCCTAGTATTGATGGAAAACCATATCCACAAGGTCCAAATAATCCTGGTGCTAAATATTTTCTAGGTTTTTCAAATGTAGGGTAAGCATTTCCAATTGCACAATTATTTCCAATATCACTAGACATAATTACATCCTCAGGCATTGCTGATTGAATTGCTCTCCACGCTTGTCTTGGTGACATCCTATCGCTGTCTCTTTCTCTTGCTTCTTTATTCCAAACAGTTCCTGGATCATCCTCTTCGTGATCTAGACTTGTTAGTGTTTGTAGCCACGCAGATTTTGTTTGATGAATTAAATTTTTTCTTTCCTCTCTACCACTATTCCCTGCGCTTGAAGATAGTTTTTCTAAAATTTGTTTAGCAACTTGTTTAGCGTCTCCTGCTATACCTACTGTTACTTTTTTTGTAAGTCCAATCCTGTCTGGATTCATGTCGACTTGGATAATATTTGCATTCTTCGGCCAATAATCTATTCCATAGCCTGGTAATGTTGAAAAAGGATTAAGTCTTGTTCCTAGAGCTAAAACTACATCCGCTTTAGATATTAATTGCATTGCTGCTTTTGATCCATTGTATCCCAAAGGTCCAACTGCTAATGGATGGCTTCCTGGAAAGCTATCATTATGCTGATAACCGTTACAAACTGGTGCATCTAATTTTTCAGCTAGGTTCTTGCATTCCTCAATTGCATTACCAATTACAACTCCAGCTCCTGATAAAATAACTGGAAATTTTGCGTTAGTTAACATTTTTGCGGCTCTATCAATTGCATCTTTACCACCTCCTTGTCTTTCAAATCTTACAATTGGTGGAAGTTCAATATCGACAACTTGCGTCCAATAATCTCTTGGAACATTTATCTGTGCAGGCGCAGATCCTCTAATAGCTTTTTCAATTACTCTATTTAAAACTTCAGCCATTCTTGATGGGTCTCTAACTTCTTCTTGATAGCAAACCATATCTTTAAATAAATTCATTTGTTCAACTTCCTGAAATCCGCCTTGACCCATAGTTTTGTTTGCAGCTTGCGGTGTTACTAATAATAAAGGTGTATGATTCCAGTAAGCTGTTTTTATCGGTGTGACAAGTCCGGTAATTCCTGGACCATTTTGAGCAATGACCATAGAAATTTTTCCAGTAGATCTGGTATAACCATCCGCAATTAATCCACCGTTTGTCTCATGAGCAACATCCCAAAAAGTAATACCAGCTTTTGGAAATAAATCAGAAATTGGCATAAACGCGGATCCAATTATACCGAAAGCGTGTTCAATACCATGCATTTGAAGAACTTTTATGAACGCTTCTTCTGTTGTCATTTTAGTCATTATCTAATATCTTTCGTAAAATTTATTTTTAATACAACGGGATTAATATATAAGATTACAAGAAATTCAAACAAAGAAATCGTCACAATGGCAGGTACAGATATTATAATTCACGATAAAAAAGACAATGTAGGGGTTGTGGTTATAGAGAAGATAACGCCAAATCAGGACTGTAATTGCTGGATAATGGAAAATGACGACTCTACAAAAATCCAATCAATTAATGAAATACCACTTGGTCACAAAATTGCTATGGCAGACTTAAAAGTGGGAGACACAATAATTAAATATGGTCATGATATTGGAAAAGTTGTTAAAAATATTAAAAAAGGCGAACACGTACATGTTCACAATGTAAAAACAAAGAAGTGGTAAAATGGAAATTCCAAAAAGTTTTTTAGGTTATAAAAGAGAAAATGGAAGAGCTGGAACAAGAAATCATGTAATTATTTTACCTGTAGATGATATCTCAAATGCATGTGCTGAAGCAGTAGCAAATAATATAAAAGGAACAATTGCATTACCTCATTCATATGGAAGATTACAGTTTGGTGCAGATCTTGAGTTACATTTTAGGACAATGATTGGAACTGGAAAGAACCCAAACGTTGCTGCGGTTATTGTAATTGGTATAGAACCTAAGTGGACAAAAAGAATTGTTGATGCAATATCAAAAACAGGAAAACCTGTCGAAGGATTTAGCATTGAAGGTGTTGGAGACATAGATACAATTGCTAAAGTTTCTAAAAAGGCACAAGAATTTTCAATGTGGGCTTCCGAAAAACAAAGAGTAGAATGTCCAATGAGTGACTTATGGATATCAGTCAAATGTGGAGAGTCTGACACTACTTCTGGTCTTGCCTCAAATCCAACTGTTGGTAATTTAATGGAAAAATTAGAACCTTTTGGTGTTCATTTATGTTTTGGTGAAACTTCAGAATTAACAGGCGCTGAAACGGTTTGTGCAAAAAGAGGTAAAACACCTGAAGCACAGGAAAAGTTTATGAAAACTTGGAATGAATATAATGACTTCATTCTAAAGGAAGCAACAAATGATTTATCTGAGAGCCAACCGACAGCTGGTAATATTGCAGGTGGTCTTACTACAATTGAGGAAAAAGCTTTCGGAAATTTTCAAAAAATCGGGAATTTAAAATTTATTGATGTTTTGGAACCTGCTGAGGAACCAAACAAAGGCAAAGGTTTATATTTTATGGATACTTCTTCTGCTGCTGCAGAGTGTGTAACATTACAAGCTGCAGGTGGATTTAATATTCATTTATTTCCTACTGGACAAGGTAACATAATTGGTAATCCAATAGAGCCTGTAATAAAATTAACAGCAAATCCATTAACTGCTAAAAAAATGAGTGAGCATATTGATGTTGATGTATCTAAAATTTTATCTAGACAAATGAATTTAGATCAAGCAGGTGATGAACTAATCAAGGCAACAATTAGAGTTGCCAATGGTAGATTAACTTGTGCTGAGGCTTTAGGTCATAAAGAGTTTGTAATGACAAAACTTTATCGAAGTGCTTAAGCTTGTTGAGCTTTCTTTTTAATTCTTGAAAATAAGTGTCTTACCATAGCCGCACCTACTCCTAATCCTAGAGCTAAAATTATTGAAGCTAATCCATAACTGATAGGTTGTTCCATTTGAAAATTTTTAACAAATTGAGATAGCCAATTTAAATTTTCTGGTGCAGATTTAGCTGCTTGATTTATTGCATCCTCTGCAAAAAAAGTATCGTATGCAATTGCAATACCTACTAGCAATAAAAGAATTGCTAAAATTGCTTTAAATTCTGAACTATCAACCTTTTCACTAATCTTTTGGCCAAATTGAACACCCATAATTGAGCCTAAAATTAAAACAGTAACTAAAATAAGATCAATAGATCCATAGTTAAATGCGTGCAATACTGTAACTATCGCGCTAATAAAAATTGTAACAAATAAAGAAGTTCCTGGGATTAATTTTGTTGGCATTCCAATTATATAAATCATTGCTGGAACCAATATAAATGCTCCTCCTATTCCCATAATTGCAGCAATAAAACCTACAATCAAACCAATTAAAATTGGTGTAAAAATACTTTCATATAACTTGGATTTTTTAAATCTCATTCTAAAAGGCAAACCGTGTATCCAATAATGTGAATGTAATTTTTTTCTTACAACAACTTTTCTTCTAGCCCTATCTATTTCTGTAACACCTTGAACAAGCATTAAAGTTCCAATGATTGCCAAAATGTACATATATGCAAGTGAAATAACTATATTTATTTTTCCAATATCTTTAAAATATGTAAATGTGATTATGCCTATAACAGTTCCCACTGCTCCACCAATTACAATCATAAAACCCATTTTATAATCTAGTGTGCCCTTTAAATAATGTGTTGTAGACCCAGATATAGAGGTACCTAAAATATTATTTGCTTCATTAGGGACTGCATATGCAGGTGGAATGCCCAGAAATATTAAAAAAGGAGTCATTAAAAATCCACCACCAACACCAAATAAACCAGATAAAATCCCAACAACAAAACTTAGAAAAAAAATAAAAGGGAGGCTGACATATACTTCTGCTATTGGAAGATAGAAATCCATACCAAATAATTATTCCTCTACAGATTTAAAGTCAATAGAATG
>CACFYR010000043.1 GCA_902570505.1 uncultured Pelagibacteraceae bacterium
CTAATGCTTTTTTTCTAGCAATTTTTAGACTACTGTCCATTACAGTAGAACTAAAAACTCTTCCACCGTTATTTCTCATTAATCCTTTTTCATCTAAAAAGGTTGCAGCATGAAAAAGTTGAACTTTATCATTTAGCTTTAAATCTTTAACATTTTTTATTTCCATATTTTTTTCAAATTTTTTCGGATATCCTTTGCTTGCAGCTACAACTGTTATGCAAGGCTCCTCAGTCCATTTTATATCTTTATTTTTAAGTGATCCATCGAATGTAGATTCTATTAAATCAAATAAATCATTCTTTAATCTCATCATTAAAACCTGGCACTCAGGATCACCAAATCTAATATTATATTCAATTAATTTAGGCTCATTATTTTTAAGAATTATACCTGCGTATAATATTCCTTTATATGGACAACCAATTTTATTCATACCAGAAATTGTAGGTTTTATAATTTTATCAATTATTTTTTTTTCGATATCAGGGTTGATTAAATATGACGGTGAATAAGCTCCCATCCCACCAGTATTCAAACCCTTATCTCCTTCACCAATTCTTTTATGATCCTGTGCTGTACCAATTGATTTAAAATTCACTCCATCTGTTATTACAAAAAAACTTGCTTCTTCACCTTCTAAAAATTCTTCTAAAAACACTTTTTTAGAACTTTTAAATTTACCATTAATTATTTCTTTAATATCCTTTAGCGCTTGATCTTTATTTTCGCAAATTGTGACACCCTTACCTGCTGCTAGTCCATCAGACTTTACAACCACAGGAAATTTAGAAGAATTCAAAAAATTTTCTGCATCTACCAACGTTTTCACTTCTTCAAAATTTGCAGTAGGAATATTAAATTTTTTACAAATATTTTTCATGAATAATTTCGAACCTTCCAATTGAGAAGCTTTTAAATTTGGACCAAAAATTTTAATATTTTTATCCTCAAAAAAATCCACAATGCCATGAACCAAAGGAGCTTCTGGACCAACTATTAATATTTGAATGTTATTTTTTTTTACAAAATCATAGATATTCTTAAAATCGAGAACATCTATATCTACATTTTCAGCTATTTCGTTTGTGCCCGCATTACCAGGAATACAAAATATTTTATTAACTTTACTAGATTTAAGGAGTTTAAAGCATAGAGAATGCTCTCTTCCACCATTTCCAATTATACCCAAATTCATGATATAGTTTATAAACTAAAAATGTTTAAAAAATTAGCAAAATTAAAATATTTACCTAATAAGTTTGAGATAATTAATGAAGGTGACCATGTAATTTGTTCAATTTCGGGTAAAAAAATAGGATTAGAAAATCTATCATATTGGAATGTAGATCTTCAGGAGGCTTATTTTTCCTATAAAGAAGCCTCAAAAGCTGTTGAAAAAAAATAGCTTTTTATTTCCATCTGTTATGTGACCATATCCATTGGCTTGGGTTTTTTAAAATCATTTTTTCTAAGTTTTTATTTAATTTCAAAGTTATTTTTTCGACGTCATCAGAAGGATCAAAAATAATTGGTTTATTAAAATATAAGTTAAAATAATGTTTATTTTGCCTTTCTATATGAACAGGTACTACATTTAATTTATATTTCTTGATTAGTTGTGCAGGTATAGTCGTAGTTAAAGCTTTTCTGTTAAAAAAATCAACTTTTATTCCTTCACTTACTCTCTGATCTATCATTAAAGCAATTGAATACCCATCATTTATATGTTTTAAAACTTCTCTTGTTCCAGATAAACCTTTTTTGATTTGTTTTTTGCAAATAAATTTCTTTCTAATTTCCTCCATAGTATTATTTAAAAAAAAATTATTAAGAGGTCTATATATGGCAGCAAGTTTGATATTACTTTTTTCAATATGTTGGGCCATAAGTTCAAAATTACTAAAATGACCAGAAATAAATATGACTTGTGTTTTGTTCTTCAGAATTTCAATAAGTATATCCTGACCATTGATGTTAATAAAATTATGCAAATTACCGTATTTAAATTTTTCGATAAAAGGATACTCTGACAAAATTCTTCCATAATTTCCCCACATCTCTTCGAGGATTTTCAATCGATCTTTATCATCATTACCTATTTTAGAGAATCTTAGATTTTCTAAAATCAATTTCTTGCTTCTAAATAGGGGGCCAAAAATTTTTCCAATCTTTTCTCCTAAATTTGATGATCTTTCATAACCTATCAACTTAAAAAATAAAAATAAAGATTTTATTATTATATATTCAAAAAAGTATTTTATAAATTTCATATTTTATTTTTAATAAAATTATTAAACGAAACAGGATTAATAAAACTTAATTTAATAGAGGTTCTTTTTATTTTATCTCGTTTTTTATTTTTAATTCTTAAATAATCTTTTTCAGTTGTAATCAAAGTTGCGTTTAACTTTTTTGTAATATTTAATAAATTATCAATATCATCTTTTTTATAAAGATAGTGATCAGGGAAACTAAATGTTTTCACTATTTTTAATTTATTTCTTTTTAGTAGTTCAAAATAGTTTTCAGGATTTCCAATTCCAGCAAATGCAACAATTTTTTTATATTTCAAATTTTTTTCATAAGATAACAAATACTGATAATTAAAGATTTTTATTTTAGGATTATATTTTCTTAACAAATTTTCTCTTTGAATGTTCTTATTTCCATTAATAAGTACACAATCAGCTTTTTTGATACTATTAAGGCTTTCACGAAGAGGACCGGATGGGATAATTCTTCCATTTCCAATCCACTGTTTGTTATGAAAACAGATTATTGATAAATCTTTTTTAATAGAATTGTCTTGAAAACCGTCATCCAATATAGCGTGACTAAAATTATCATTTATCAACTTTTTAATTGAATTTTCTCTTTTTTTTTCTGTATAAACTTTTCCCACTTTTTTGAGTATGTTAATTTCGTCCTCAAGGAAGTTATAGTATTTTTTAACGAAAGCAGGTTTCTTTCCGTTTTTTTTTAGAATTTTATAAATTTCTTGTGAAACAGGAGTTTTACCAGTCCCTCCTAGGTAAATGTTGCCAACACAAATAATAGGTATTCTAAATTTTGTGCTTTTTTTAATTTTAAATAAAAAATTTATCATTATTACTATCCAAGATAATGGCATCAAGATTATTGATAAAATTGAGTACTTGTAAGACCAAAATTCTGGTTTTTTAAATTTCATTTCTAAAAGTTGAGAATATTTCATTATAGGTTTTTGTTAAAACCTTTTGTCCAATATTGTTAATTCTTTTTTTTATATTTGTAGAACTATTATTTCTTGAAAATAATTTTAAAAGTGCATTTGATAAAGTTTTTTGATCATAAATTTTTAGTGAAATATTATTTATTTTTAAAAATTTATAAATTTCTGTAAAATTAAAAACATTAGGCCCGTGTAGAATTTTACAGCCAAATCTTGCAGCTTCTAAAGGATTTTGTCCCCCATGATCAATTATGGATCCACCTAAATATACATGTTTACAAAAATTATAAAATGATTTTGTCTTACCGTAAGAATTTACAATATATATATCAGTATTTTTATCTATCTTACTCAAGGAACTATCAAAATGAACATTTAAACCTAGGTTTTCAATATCATTCTTAATTTTAGTAATTCTTTCTATATGCCTTGGAATTATAATTGTTAATAAGTTTTTATATTTTTTATTAAGTTTTTTATGTACTCTTGCACAGAGTAATTCTTCAGGATAATGCGTGCTAGATGCACACCAAACTTTCTTTTTTTTTAGAAAATTTTTAAGTTTACTACTAACTTTTATATTCTCATATTCTGATTGTGTAAATTTAAGATTTCCAAAAGTTTTTATATTTTTTACCCCTAGTTTATTTAGATATAATTTGGATTTACTATCTGATGAAAAGCAAAGTTTTAATTTAGAAAAAATTTCTCTAGAAAATAAAGGAAAATTACTCCACCGATTAAATGTTTTCCTTGAAATTCTTGCATTTAATAAAGTTATAGGAATTTTTTTTTTACTTGTACAATTAATCATATTTGGCCAAATCTCTGAATCTATAAAAAAAACTAATGAGGGCTTCCAATAAGCTAAGAATTTTCTACACAAGAAAATTGTATCGATTGGAAAAAATTGATGTACAATTTTTTTTGATTTTATATTTTGTAAAATTTTTGACGAGCTTATTGTATTCGAAGTTATTAATATCTGAGTTACCTTCTTATTCTTCTCAATTTTTTCAATTAAAGGTAAAACGCTTTTAATTTCTCCAACACTTGCACCATGAAACCAGATAAGTTTTCCCTTAGTTCTTTTCTTAGAATTTAAAGAGAAT
>CACFYR010000044.1 GCA_902570505.1 uncultured Pelagibacteraceae bacterium
AAAAAATAATAGGCTCTTTGGGTATTGGAAGATTTTGTTCTAACGCATGATCTTTAAAATTAAGTCCAATTCCTAAAAATTTTTTCGGATTATTAACACAAGCACCAATTCTTTCGTGTTTAGATAAAATTGGAAAATTATTTATATTTGTGTTTGAAATTTTTTTAATTGTCTCAAAAGTTAAAGTTGAAGAATCGAAATCTTGTATTATTTCAGAAACATCTCTGTAATCCCCTTTGTCATCTATAACGGCTGGTTTTTCTTTACCTAAATTTCCAATTCGACATAATTTCATAAATATATTTTAAATTTTTAAACCTAAATGAGTGTATTTTACATTTAGATAATCTTTTATAGCCATTGAACCACCTTCTCTCCCATAACCAGTTTGTTTTATTCCTCCAAAAGGTGCTTCTGCTATAGCAACAAGAGGAGTATTTACTGCAACAGTTCCTGTCTCCATTAGTTCTGATGCTCTGTTGGCTTTATCTAGAGAATTAGTATAAATATAACTACATAGACCAAGATCGTTATTATTTGCTCTTTCTATTACCTCATCAAATGTTTTAAAAGATAACATAGGTACAAGAGGACCAAATGGCTCCTGTCTCATTATTGTAAAATTATCTTTTACATTATCAAAAACTGTAGGTTCGTAAAAATATCCTTTGTTAAAACCTTTTGGTCTTTTACCTCCAAGTAAAACTTTAGCTCCCTCATTTTTTGTTTTTTCAACCAACTCTTCAACTTCAGCAAGTCTTTTTGCTGTAGTAAGAGGGCCTAGTTGAACACCTTTATCCATACCATTGCCTATTTTTAATTTTTTTGCTCTATCTATAAACGCATTAATAAATTCATCTTTTCTATTCTCTTGTATATAAAACCGATTTGGAGAAATACACACTTGGCCGTTATTTCTAAATTTTGCACTAATTGCCATGTCTGCAACTTTGTTTATATCTACATCGTCAAATACAATAAAAGGAGAATGTCCACTCAACTCCATTGTAACTCTTTGAACTTTATCAGCAGCTTTTTTTAAAATTAATTTTCCTACTCTAGTAGATCCAGTTATAGAAACTTTTTTAATTGTATCAGACTCTAGTAATTCGTTTGTAATTGAAGGAGGATCTCCAGAAAGCAGATTTACAACACCTGGGGGTAATTCGGCTTCTCTACATATGTCAACTAGTTCCATCACAGTTCCAGGTGTAATTATGTCTGGTTTACATATTACTGAACATCCTGCGGCAAGTGCTGTAGAAATTTTTCTAGAGGCTAAAATTAATGGAAAATTCCAAGGTACAAGAGCTGCTACAACACCTACAGGCTGATAATAAACATGTATTCTTGTATCTTTATTTCTACTTTCAACAGTTTGTCCATAAATACGTTTTGTCTCCTCTGAGTTCCATTCAAAAATATCTGCAGCAGCATTTGACTCTGCTATACCCTCAGCCAAGGGTTTTCCCACCTCAAGTGTCATCCATTTAGCAAGATCATCCTTTTTTTTTCTAATTAGATCTGCAATTTTTCTAATTTTTAAAGATCTTTTCCACGGATCTATATTTCTCCAAATTTCTAAACCTTTTTTTGCTGATACTAAAGCTTTTTGAATATCTACACTAGATGCTTTTGAAGCCTTTCCTATTACTTCCTCAGTTGCAGGATTTAATACTTCGTATGTCTCATTGTTAACTGACTGCTGCCACTTACCATCAATGAATTGTCCAAATTTGTTATACATAAAATTTAATTAGTGATCTACTTTATAAGATTATTGAGATAATATATCTATAATTTAAAAAAAATAAAGTGACAAAGTTTTTTCCATTAATATTTATTCTACTTTGGTCATCAGCTTTTATAACTACTTTGCCGATTGTATTAAATAGTGACCCTTTTTCTGCTTTAGCGTTTAGATTTTTTTTTGTTGCTGTATGTTTTTATTTAATTGCTATTTTTAAAAAAATTAAAGTTTCAGTAAATTTTAAAAACTTAACTAATTCTTTTTCCACCGGAATACTTTTCCACGGTTTTTATTTAGGTGGTGTTTTTTATGCAATATTTATTGGTCTTCCTACGGGGATAGTAGCTCTAATTGTAACCTTACAACCTATTTTAACAAATATCCTAGCTGGGTATATTTTAAATGAAAATATATCTTTTAAACAATGGATTGGAGTAGCATTAGGGTTTACAGGGGCCGTAATGGTAATAGGTTATGATGCTGGCTCTGTATTACCAATGGATGGATTGATAGCTGCGATAATTGCTTTAATAGCGATCACAATATCTACTATCTGGCAAAAAAAAGTAAGTAACGATATTCCAATTATAATTAATAATATGTACCAAGCGGTCGGAGCAGTATTATTTCATGTAATCATAATAATATTTATTTTCGAAGATCCATTTATTAAAATTAATCTAGAATTTTTATTTGCAATGAGTCATCAAGTTTTTCTTGTATCACTAGGAGCTTTTTCAATTTTAATGTATTTAATTAAAAATAACTCAGCTAGCAAAACTGTGTCATTATTTTTTTTAATTCCTGTGGTGACAGCAACTATGGCTTGGATATTTTTAGGTGAGAATTTAAGTTTAGTCGATGTAATTGGTTTCATAATAACATCAATTGGAGTATTTATTTCTACAAGAAAACAAAAGGTTCACTGAATATTGCATATGAGATATGAGACAATTTAATTAGTAAAAAAGTGAAAAAAAATGTTAATTTTTAATTAAATTAAAGGAGTTAAAATGAAAGCATACGTAATGGGCAATTACACCGATAAAGCTTTTCAAGGATTTATGAAAGATCCAACAAGTGATAGAAAAGCAGTAGTAGAACAATTAGTAAAGGCTGTAGGTGGTAAAATACATAGTATGGATATTGTAAGAGGTCCATATGATTTTATAGTTGTAACTGAGGTAGATTCATTCGATGATCTTGCTGCAATTAAATTAGTTGTGGAAGCATCTGGCGCTGTGAAAAATATGACAATGCTAGAGTCTATAGATTTTACAAAAGCTACTACTAAAGCAAGTAAAATTGGTTACAAAGCACCAGGACAGTAAAAATTTATTTTTTTTTGTCGTTGTCAACGACTAAGCAGATTTCTGATTTTGTCAGGAATCTGCGACCTGTTCCATTATCTAAGGAGAACATTCCACCAATTCCTTTAACAGCATCAATTGTAAGGTCTGTATGTTTCCATTTTTCATATTGGTCACCATTCATATAAAAAGGAACACCACCAATTTCGCCTAATTTTACGTCATTATCTCCTAGGGGAAACTCACCTTCTTGAAAACACATAGGAGCACTACCATCACAACATCCACCTGATTGGTGAAACATTAATTTTTCACCGTATTTTTCTTGAAGCTCAGATAATAAGCTCAATGCTGAATTTGTTGCTGATACTTTCATTTTTAAAGTACGGCCCATGATTTAGAATCATGGGCCAGTATATATTATTGATTAAAAGAAGCCTAATTTTTTCTCAGCATAAGAAACATGTAAGTTCTTATTCTGTCTGTAATGATTAAGCATCATTTTGTGAGTTTCTCTTCCAACTCCTGATTGTTTGTATCCACCAAATGGAGAGTGAGCCGGATAAGCATGATAACAATTAGTCCATACTATTCCTGCTTGTATTGCTCTACCCATTCTGTGAGCTATATTTCCGTTTCTAGTCCATACAGCTGCTCCTAAACCATAAAGAGTATCATTAGCAATCTTCAATGCCTCTGCTTCATCTTTAAATTTAATTACAGATACTACAGGTCCAAAAATCTCCTCTTGAGAGATTCTCATATCATTTTTAGCTTCAAATACAGTCGGTTGTATGTAGTTACCTTTTTCTAACCCACTATTTAACTTAGCTTCACTTCCACCTGTAAGAACTTTAGCGCCCTCTTTTTTACCAAGCTCTAGATAAGATTTAATCTTTTCCATTTGCTCGACTGACGCTTGAGCTCCAATCATAGTTTCCATTTTTAAAGGGTTGTCTTGAACAACTGCTTTAGTTCTTGCAATAGCTCTTTCCATG
>CACFYR010000045.1 GCA_902570505.1 uncultured Pelagibacteraceae bacterium
GGTTTATCAATAAAAGGATTTGATAATTTTGGAAATTATACGCTTGGAATTAAGGAGCACATAATTTTTCCGGAAGTAAACTTTGAAAAAGTAGATAAAATAAGGGGTTTAGATGTTACTATTGTAATATCATCAAAAAATTCAGAACAAAGCTTGGAATTATTAAAAAGTTTTAATTTTCCATTTAAATTAAAAAAGGAGCAATAATGGCAAAGCTTAGTGCAATTAATAAAAATAATAGAAGAATAAAGTTATCAAATAAATTTTATCAAAAGAGAAAAAAACTTAAACAAATAGTGATGAATAAGAAATTATCTTTTGAGGAAAGATTTAAAGCTCAACAGAAATTATCAAAATTACCAAGAAATTCAGCTAAGATTAGAGTCATGAATAGATGTCAAATTACAGGAAGACCTCATGGCGTATATAGAAAATTAAAAATTTCGAGAATAGCATTAAGAAGATTAGGTCTTGAAGGTAAAATTCCTGGTATGGTAAAATCAAGTTGGTAGAAAGGAAAATATGAGTTTAAGTGATCCAATCGGAGATATGATAGCTAGAATAAAAAATTCTCAAGCTAGAAAACATAAGAGTGTAAAACTTCCGTCATCTAAATTTAAAATTAAAATTGCAGAGGTTTTGAAAGATGAGGGATTTATCATAGACTTTAAAACTGCAGATGAGAATAATAAGATTTATTTAGATATAATTTTAAAATATAGTTATGGAAATCCTGTTATAAACTCAATTGAAAGAGTTTCAAAGCCTGGAAGAAGAATTTTTTCTAGTGCAGAAAGCCTACCTAAGATTAATAATGGTCTTGGTATTGCTATTGTATCAACTCCAAAGGGTGTTATGACAGATGTCAACGCAAGAAAAAATAAACTTGGTGGTGAAATTATTTGTAAGGTATTTTAATGTCTAAAATTGGAAAAATTAGTATAAGTATACCTGATAAAGTAAAAGTGGCTTTAAATGGTAATAATATAAATATTGAAGGTCCATTAGGAAAAAAAATGCTAAACATTGATCTTAATATATTTGATCTAAATATTTCAGATGGAAAAGAAATTTCAATTAAACCGAAACAATTAAACGATGATACAAAAAGATTATGGGGTATGCATAGAAGTTTGCTTAACAACGCTATTATAGGTACTAGCAATGGATATGAAAAAATTTTAGAACTTTCAGGCGTTGGTTACAGAGCTGCTCTTAAAGATAAGACACTTAATTTGCAATTAGGGTTTAGCCATGATGTCAATTTTCCAATACCAGAAGGAATTAATATAACAGTAAACAAACAAACATCTATAGTTATCAAAGGTTCAGACAAACAACTTGTTGGGATGGTTGTTTCAAAAATAAAATCTCTAAGACCACCAGAACCTTACAAAGGAAAAGGGATCAAGGAAAAGGGACAATATATTCTAAGGAAAGAAGGAAAGAAGAAATAATGAAACTTTCAACAAAAAACCGAAAAAAATTCAGAATTAGAAATAAATTAAAAAAAGTTTCTAGCACCAATAGATATAGATTAACAATTTTTAGATCATTGAATAATATAAGTGCACAAATAATAGATGACAATTCACATAAAACATTAGTTTCAGCTACATCAAATATGAAATCTATAAAAGATCAAAAAAAGAAAAAAACTGAATTATCAGAGTTAATCGCAGAAAAAATTGCTAATGATGCAAAAAAAATGAGTATAAATAAAATTTATTTTGATAGAGGTATATATAAATATCATGGAAGAATAAAAATCTTTGCAGAAACACTTAGAAAAAATGGAATGGAATTTTAAATGGATAAAAATTTAGATTTTACCGAAAAATTAGTACATATTAATCGTATAACCAAGGTTGTTAAAGGTGGAAGAAGATTTGGATTTTCTGCTCTAGTAGTTGTTGGAAATCAGAACGGAAAAATTGGAGTAGCTCATGCTAAAGCTAAACAGGTACCAGACGCAATAAAAAAAGCTAATGAATTAGCGAGAAGAAATTTAATAAAAATACCATTGAGAGATGGCAGAACTATACACCATGATATTTACGGCAAAGATGGAGCTGGAAAAATTAAACTAAGATCAGCACCTAAAGGAACAGGCATAATTGCAGGTGGACCAATAAGAGCTGTTTGTGAAGTTTTAGGCATTAAAGATATAGTTGCGAAGTCTATAGGAACATCTAATCCTCATAATGTGATACGCGCATGTTTAAAAGCTTTATCAAAACAAAACTCGCCAAAAAATATATCCAATATTAGAAACAAAAAGATATCTGAAGTAATTGAGAAAAGAGGATAGATGACAACCTTACAATCTATAAAAAAAATTAAAACGAATAAAATTAGGGTAGGAAGGGGTATAGGTTCTGGAAAAGGAAAAACTTCTGGTAGAGGCGTAAAGGGACAAAAATCAAGATCAGGCGTTGCTATAAAAAGTTTTGAAGGAGGTCAAATGCCTCTTTTCAGACGCTTACCAAAAAGAGGTTTTAAATCATTTAAAGATAATAAAATAGCCAAAATAAATTTAGATCAAATACAGTTAATGATAAATAATAAAAAAATAAATCCAATGGAAAAAATAAATTTAACACTTCTACAAAAAAACAAAATAGTATCTAAGAATTCTAAAAAATTAAAAATTCTAGGGTCTGGAGAATTAAAAGAAAAAATAGATTTCGAAACTGATTATATTTCCAAAAATGCTAAAATAAAAATGGAAAAGATCGGATGTGGAATAATAGTCAAGCAAGAAAATTAATTTATGAGTACCTCTTCATCAGGTGATCTTAAAAATAGAGTTTTATTTACAATTTTTGTACTTGCGGTCTATAGATTAGGAACATTCGTGCCATTACCAGGTATTGATCCTGAGCAACTTAAAATATTGATGGAAGGTAATCAAAAAGGTCTTCTTGGTATGTTTAATGTTTTTGCAGGTGGCGCAGTAAGCAGAATGGCGATTTTCGCATTAGGAATTATGCCTTACATATCATCATCAATTATCGTTCAACTGTTGACAGGTGTATCTGATTATTTTAAAAATTTGAAAGCACAAGGTGAGCAAGGAAGACAAAAAATTACACAAATTACAAGATATGGCACAGTATTGCTAGCTACAGTTCAAGGTTTTGGATTAGCTGTAGGTTTAGAGTCTTCAGACAATCTAGTAATTAATCCTGGTTTATTTTTTAAAATTTCTACTGTTACAACAATTGTTGCCGGTACAATTTTTTTAATGTGGCTAGGTGAACAGATTACTCAAAGAGGAATAGGTAATGGTATTTCATTAATTATATTTTCAGGAATAGTAGCCGAAATTCCAAGAGCACTTGTAACCACATTCGAACTTGGAAGGACTGGAGCTATATCAACAACAATGATTATAGGAATATTTATATTATTAGTATTAACGATAATGTTTATAGTTTTTATGGAACGAGCATTAAGAAAAATTCTTATAAATTACCCAAAAAGACAAATGGGAAACAAAATGTATGGAGGAGAGTCTTCTCATTTACCATTAAAAATTAATTCAGCTGGTGTTATACCAGCAATTTTTGCATCTGCTCTATTATTGTTACCAGTTACTTTTTCAAATTTTAATATTTCAGAAAATGAAACATTCTTAAATATAACTTCATTTTTTTCACAAGGACAACCCCTTTACATGCTTTTATATGCGTCGGGAATTATATTTTTTACTTTCTTTTACACCTCTATAAC
>CACFYR010000046.1 GCA_902570505.1 uncultured Pelagibacteraceae bacterium
AGTAATTTTGTTCCTTTTGCTGCCCAGTCTCTTGATGATCCTGTTCCATATTCTTTCCCACCTATTACTACAAGATCTATGCCTCTTTTTTTATATTCAACTACTGCATCATATACAGGCATAATCTTATTTTCTGGATAGAGTTTTGTGAAGCCTCCCTCAGTGCCTGGAGCCATTTCATTTCTAATTCTTATATTTGCAAATGTTCCTCTCATCATTACTTCATGATTACCTCTTCTTGAGCCATAAGAGTTATAATCCTTCGGTAAAATTTGATGTTTCATAAAATATTCTCCTGTTGGGCTTTCTTTTTGAATAGATCCTGCAGGTGAAATATGGTCTGTAGTAACCATATCACCTAGTATTAACAACGGTCTTGCATCTTTTATTTTTTTAAAACCCTCAGGCTTTTCAGGTAAGTTTTCAAAAAAAGGTGGTTTTTTTACATAAGTAGAACCCTCGTCCCATCTGTAAATACTTGAGGATTCAGTTTTAATTTTCTGCCATTGAATAGGTCCCTCTGAAACATTTGAATATCTCTTAACAAACATCTCAGCACTTAAAGCTTCCTTCAAAGTATTTTCGATCTCTTTGTTTGTAGGCCAAATATCCTTTAGATAAATTTTTTTGTTATTTTTACCTTCTCCGATTGCGTCTTTGAAAATATCTATTTTCATGTGGCCAGCCAAAGCATATGCAACAACTAGTGGTGGTGAGGCTAAAAAATTTGCTTTGATATGTGGTGATATTCTTCCTTCAAAATTTCTATTACCTGATAGAACTGATACAGTATATAAATTATTTTTCTCAATTGAATTAACAATTTCGTCAGCTAACGGTCCAGAATTACCTATGCATGTTGTGCAACCGTAACCTACTAAATTAAATCCTAACTTATCTAAATAAATATTTAAACCAGCTTTCTCTAGGTAATCAGTAACCACTTGAGAGCCAGGTGCTAAAGAAGTTTTCACCCAAGGTTTTGTCTCTATTCCAAGCTCAACGGCCTTTTTTGCTAACAAACCAGCTCCAATCAATACATTTGGATTAGAGGTGTTTGTGCATGACGTAATTGCTGCAATTAAAATTGAACCATCTGAGATTTCAAAATCTTTTCCCTCAACTTTAGATGATTTAAAACTGTTTCTTTTTGTTGTGTTTTCAAAAACTTTTTTAAAATTTACAGTTGCCTCGCTTAATAATACTTTATCTTGTGGTCTTTTAGGTCCTGATATAGTTGGAACAATTGAGGACATGTCTAATGAAATTGTATCTGTAAATTCTACATCTTTAGAAGACCAAAGACCTTGATGTTTAGCATATTCCTCTACAATTTTAACAGTATTCTCGTCCCTTCCTGAAAAGCTTAAATATTTTAATGTCTCATCATCAATTGGAAAAAACCCGCAAGTTGCACCATATTCTGGAGCCATATTTGCTATTGTCGCTCTATCCGCCAAGGTTAAATTTTTTAAACCATCTCCATAAAATTCAACAAACTTTCCAACTACTCCTTTGTCTCTCAACATTTTAACGACTGTTAATACCAAATCGGTAGCTGTAGTACCCTCGGGCATTTTATTTGATAAATTAAAACCGATAACTTCAGGAATTAACATAGATATTGGCTGTCCAAGCATGCCTGCTTCGGCCTCAATACCACCTACTCCCCATCCTAAAACTGACAAACCATTTACCATAGTTGTATGGCTATCCGTGCCAACTAATGTGTCTGGAAACAAATATTTTAAGCCATTGTGTTCTTCGGTCCAAACTACTTTTGATAAATACTCGAGATTTACTTGATGACATATTCCTGTACCTGGTGGGACTATTCTAAAGTTATTAAATGCTTGTTGTCCCCATTTTAAAAAGGAATATCTTTCTCCGTTTCTTTTAAATTCTATATCAACATTCTTTTCAAATGAATCTTTGTTTGCAAATTTATCCACTTGAACTGAGTGATCTATCACTAAATCAACCGCAGATAATGGATTAATACTATTTGGATCTTTTTTCTTTTCCTTTACGGCTTCTCTCATAGCTGCTAAATCTGCAACCGCTGGAATACCAGTATAATCCTGTAGTAGGACTCTTGCAGGTCTATAAGCAATTTCAGTTTTTGATCTTTTGTTTTTTAACCATTGATGAACGGCTTGGATTTGAGATTTAGTTACAGAGAGATCATCTTCATATCTTAACAAGTTTTCTAATAATACTTTTAAAGATTTCGGTAATTTAGAAATTCCTTCTAGTCCATTTTTCTCTGCTTCAGGTAGAGAATAATACTTATATTCTATACCTTTAATATTTATATTTGTTAAAGAATTATATGAATTTTTATTTCCTGGTTTCATAATTAATAATAAAATGTTGCTATACAACCTAATAGAAGAATTGACATAGCATAATTAAACCACTTTATAAATTTTTCATTTGTCGCAAATTTCCTCAAAAATTTACCAATTAATGTCCAAAAGTTGATACTTATTACTGCACAAATGAAAGATACGCTTATTACCCACATAGATTGATTAATAAAATTTTCTCCACTTTCAACATATGTTGAAACACAAATTATACCCACTATCACACCTTTGGGGTTTAAAAACTGAAATAAAAAAGTTTCAATAAACTTAACAGGATTTTGTTTATGTTCCTTATCATCATTTTTCGAAAAGGCGATTTTGTAAGCTAAATAAACTAAAAATACCGACCCTGATACTTTTAGAATATCTTGTAACAGAGGATATATTTTAAAAATATTTATTAAGCCAAAATTTAAAATACTCACCATTAGAGTAAAACCAAAAATTACACCGAGTATATGTGGAACAGTTTTTACGATTCCAAAATTAAAACCTGAGTAAGACGCAACTATGTTATTAGGTCCGGGGGAACATCCCGTGCTAAGCATAAACATAAAAAGTGATAACAGTTCAGGATGCATAATTTTATGCTATTGGAAGACCATCTTCAGCTTTTTGAGAAGGATGAACCAATGTTACTTTTCCTTCTTTGTCTATTGATCCTAATATAAGCACTTGAGACACAACTCCAGCAATATTTTTCTCTGGAAAATTACAGACGCCTATAACTTGTTTCCCGACTAAATTTTCCTTATTATAGAAATGGGTTATTTGGGCTGATGATTGCTTAATTCCAATTTCTGGACCAAAATTTACTTTTAATACCAGTGAGGGTTTTCTTGCTTTTTCGTTTTTTTCTACTGAAATTACAGTGCCTAAACGAATATCGACTTTATCAAAGTCATTGTAGGTTATTTGTTCTTTCATAATAATAATATATAAATAGATTGTGGAGAATATAGATAACAAATTATTCGAAAAATCAATAAAGATTCTTAAGGATCTTATAGGTTTCAAAACAATTTCAGGGGAAAATAATTCATCTCTAATAAATTATTGTGAGAATATTCTCAAAAATAACGGCGCCTCATCTTTTAAGGTATTTGATGAAACAAAAAAAAGGGTAAATCTTTTTGCAACATTAAAAGCAAAAAAATCTAATGGAATAGAACCAATAATTTTATCTGGAC
>CACFYR010000047.1 GCA_902570505.1 uncultured Pelagibacteraceae bacterium
TTAATAATTTATTTAAAATTAGGTTTTGTTTTTTTTATATGCTTTTCAACAATTTTGATTTTGGTTATTTTAATCTTTTATGATCTAGACTCTAAAATCGACTATATTTTAGAGTGGAACTATTTTTTAATATTGTTATTTTTTTATTTGCTGTCTTTTTTAATGTGGAAAAAAAATGCTTAATTTTTAGTAATCCAACCTCCGCCGAGAACCTTAAATCCAAGATTATCTTTTGAGTAAAAAACACATGCTTGTCCAGGTGAAATACCTTGTTCATTTTCAAATAATTTTAATTTACCAGAATTTTTTGATAAATTAAGTTTTGATCTTATTAAACGACCAGTAGATCTAATTTTAACATAAATTTCATTATTAAAATTTTCTTTATCTACAAGAAAATTAATATCTTTTAGTTTAATTTCTTTTTTTAGCAGTTCATCCTTTGGACCAACAATAATTTCGTTTTTATCGGGAATAATATCTATGACATACAATGGGATTTTATCAGATACTTTTATTCCTCTTCTTTGTCCAATTGTAAAGTTTACTATACCTTCGTGCACACCTATAACTTTATCGCTCATATTTCTTATATTCCCTTTTTTAAACGAATTTGGTCTAAATTTTTCTATTACGGACACATAGTCTCCATTTGGAACAAAGCATATATCTTGACTGTCTGGTTTTTCTGCAACATTCAATTCTAATTCTCGAGCAATTTTTCTTGTCTCATGTTTATAATATTTTCCTAATGGAAATCTCAAGAAATTGAGTTGTTCTCGAGTTGTATTAAAAAGAAAATAACTTTGGTCTCTATTTTCATCAACAGCTCTATACATTTCAGTTATATTATTATTTGTAATACTTTTAACATAATGACCTGTTACAAGAACATCGGCATTAAGGTTTTTAGCTTCGCTAAATAAATCATTAAATTTTACTGTTCTATTGCATTGTACACATGGTATTGGGGTTTCTCCTTTAAGATAGCTATCAATAAAATTATCAATAACACCCTCTCTAAATTTATTTTGATAATATAAGATTTTGTGATTTATATCTAATTTATTAGCTACTCTTTTTGCGTCCATAATATCTTGACCAGAGCAACATTGTTTTGATTTAGCAACCTCTTTTCCATCGTCATATAATTTTAAAGTCACTCCTAAAACTTGATATCCCTCTTTTTTCATAATTCCAGCTACAGTCGATGAATCAACTCCACCTGACATTGCAACTACAACTTTTGTATCGCTTGGGCTTTTGTTCAATCCTAAAGAGTTTAATTCTTTTTTCATAATTATGGTATTTATACTTATTTCTAATATAAGTTAAATTAAATGATTTTTGATTTTGAACCAGGTGACAGAGTTGTAAATCCTTCAAGAAAGGACTGGGGAATTGGACAGGTTCAATCAATTATTAAAGATAAAGTAACAGTAAATTTTGAAAATGTTGGAAAAATTGTAATTAACTCAAATAATGTAGAACTAGAAAAAATAGGTGATGGATAACTTAAATTTAAAACAGATATGCTATGATCTTATAGATACCTTTATATTTGCAGGAAAGAAAAGTTTGAAATTAAGAAATGAAGGTCTTAAAACAGAATATAAAGAAGACAATACACCAGTCACCAACGGTGACCTTGAGGTAAATAGTATATTAAACGATAAAATAATTAAAATTACTCCAAACTTACCAATAATCTCTGAGGAAAGCTTATCAAATAAAAAAAATCAAAACTTAGAAAATTTTTGGCTTATAGATCCAATAGATGGTACTTATGATTACGTAAATAATGGAGAAGAATTTACGATCAATGCAGCTTTAATATTAAATAAAATTCCACGTGTTGGACTTATTTACGCACCTTCGAAGGAAAGAATGTTTTACTCCTATGACATGGGTGAAAGTTATGAATTAAGTAAAGGTAAAAAAATTAAATTAGATTGTTTAAAAAAAACAGAGCCTAATCAAATTAAAGCAGTTCATTATTCAGATAAATTAAAACCCGAAATTAAAAAGCTTCATGAAAAATATGGAGTTACTGAATATAAAAGAATGAAAAGCTCATTAAAATTTTGCGTTATCGCTTCAAGTGAATTTGATATTTATATTTCAGAGCCAAGAGCCTCGGAATGGGATATTGCTGCTGGTCACGCTATTTTAGTTAATGCTGGTGGTGTAATAACTGATTTCGATGGAAGAGAAATATTTTATGGTAAAAAAGACTTTAAAAATCCAAGTTTAATTTTAAAAAGAAGTAATATTTTGTAATTATGGATGAAACACTTAGAATAATACTAATAATAATAGTCTCAGTTAGTATATTCGGATTATTGTTATTTGTGTGGGTTAAAAACTATATGAAAAGAAAGATTGAATTTTTTCTTGAGCAAAAAAATAAAAAAAATTTTAAAGAAGATTAATTATTTTTTTATAATCCTCTTTTTCAATATCTATTACTCTTTTAGAAGTCTCGAAATCAAATCCAGATCTTGCTAATATACCAAGATCCTTTTTATAAAACAAAGGTCTATTGTTCTCGTCTCTTGCAGGTCCTATTCTTTTTTTTTTACAAACTTTTATTGCTGAGAAAAAATCTTGATCTTCATTATTTTCCTTAATTGTATCTATTGTTTCATTTATAAATTTATCATTTATACCCTTATTTAGAAGATAATTCCTTATTTTATTTATAGAGCTTCCTCTCTGAATCAAATTTTTTGCTTTTGAATCGGAATAAAACTTATCATTTAAGAATTTATTTTTTTCTAGGTCTTCAAGAACAACATCTATAAGATCTTTAACACTATTTTTGTTAACGCCAGCACTAAGTTTTAAATACTTTTTCAATAAATACGTTTTTAATTGTTGTTTTGATGGAGCATATTTTTCAATGTAAGAATTAGAGAAATTACGCATTTCTTCAACCGTAACTTCTAAAGATTTTTTTTTATTTTTATTAGGAATCATAGAAAGATGTAATATATTATATTAATTTATGATCGAACAAATTTCAGCCTTTTTTAGTTCAGAAATGATATATTTGTGGTTAAATTTAGGGGTAATACCATTTTGGATAATTTTAATATTTTTTCCACAATCAAAATTATGCAATTATATTGTTATTTCTATTTTTCCATTTTTTCTTTTATCTTTAGTTTACTCTTATCTTTTGTATTTATTCTATATGACAGGTTACAACTATAATCAAAACTTTTCTTTATATTTAGGCTTAGATAATTTACGAAATTTATTTTCTGAAAATGCATTTCTATTGTTATTCTGGATTCATTTTTTAGGAGTAAATTTATTCTGTGGATGTTGGATAATAAAGGATAGTCAAAAATTTAATATATCAAAATATGTAAATTTTATACCTTTATTTATTACTTACTTTATTGGTCCAATTGGATTATTTTTATATTGGTTAATAAGAGTTGTTTATGCAAAAAAGATAAACTTGATAGACTAGTCTATTTTTTAATTTTAAAACCATTATTCATCATAGCTCCAAATCCA
>CACFYR010000048.1 GCA_902570505.1 uncultured Pelagibacteraceae bacterium
TTAGTTTTACTCAAATTTGGAAACTAATAAAATATATATTTAGAACATCAACATACCTTTTAATTTTAAACGTCAAAAAATCATTAATTAATTTTGCTAAATTTTTTGCAATTATTAATTATATGTTGAAATAATTGGAATTATTATTTAATAGTATCAAAATTAATGGCGGGGTAGCTCAGTTGGTTAGAGCGCGGGACTCATAAGCCCGAGGTCAGTGGTTCGATCCCACTTCCCGCTACCAAAAATATGAATAAAATATCTTCAAAGAAAATTTATGGTGTTGTAATTTGTTATAATAGCGAAAATGCAATTAAAAATCTTTATGAGAGAATTGATATGGATCTGTTTGATAAAATTTATTTTTTTGATGATAACTCAACTGACAATTCTTATGAAATTGCAAAGAAATTTGATTGGCAAGTCATAAAAAATGAAAACAACTTAGGACATGGTGGGAATTTAAAAAAAGCAGTCAAAACAGCCTTTGAAGATGGTGCCGACTTTGTTTTGGAAATTCATGCAGACAATCAATACGATCCAAATTTAATATCTAAAGCAAAAAAATTTATTGATCAGGATTACGCCCTCATTATTGGTTCGAGATTTGTTAATAAAAATCCTCACAAAGAGGAAGGAATGCCTTTTATAAGATTTGTTTCAAACAAATTAATGAGTTTTATGACAGGTAAACTATTATCAATAAATTTAACAGAGTTTCATACAGGATTTAAAATATTTGGAAAAAGTTTTAATGAAAATGTTCCTTTTGAGAATTGTTCAAATAATTATTTATTTTCTTTTCAAATAATACTAATGACTAAATTTTTTAAATTGAAGTATGACGAAATAAGCATATCAGCAGATTATGGAGAACATGTAAATTCCTGTAATTATTATAATGGTCTTATATACTTATTATCGAATTTCTCAGAAATTTTTTTTTATGTTTTGGCAAAATTAAATCTTTATAAAAAAAATATCTATAAAACTAAATAAATTTTTTTATCTTTGATATATTCATTGATGGATTTGGAGGAAATACTTTTTTACCAGATTTTTTTTTTACCATTGGATTACTTTTTTTTGCAAAATCATATATAGTCTGTATTTTTCCACCTACATTTAAAATACCTTTTTTATTTAAAATTTTAGGAATAATTTTAACAAAGTCTTCATGAAACATAAAATTTGTTTTTATATCTGAGAAAGCGTACTTATGAATAAATGGTTTTTCACACATACAAAGTCTCACTATAAGAGAATTTTTATATAATTTTACTGAGCACTCACCTCCAAGTTTAGACCAAGCATAACTATTTATGGGCAATAATGGATCTGTCTCTCTATAGTTGCCTTTTTTTCCTGGGTAAACATAATTTGTAGAGAAATATATCAATTTAATTTTAAATTTCTCACAAGCCTTAACAATATTAGCGGTACCAATAATATTTAAATTAATGCTCAAAGCTATATTTTTATCATGGATATTCATTGGCCTAGATAATGCTGCTGCGTGCAGAATATATTTTGGTTTAATTTTCTTTATATAATTTTCAATAGATTTATAGCTTAAAATGTTTAATTCTTTTTTATTAGGATAATAAATATTTAATTTAGTATAATGTTTAAGGGTTTGAGCAAATCTGCCTTGACCTCCAGTGATAACAATTTTTTTTTTAATAGATTTCAAATCGATTATTATTTAATAACTAATAAACAATATATAAATTACAAAACAAAAATAAATATAAAATATGAAAAAAAGCTTTCTTTACTTAGGAAAACAACCTATAGCAAATTCATTTTTAAGCACATTATCAAAAAAATCTATTAAATCGGAGTATTTTTATAATCTTATAGTATCATTCGATACTAAGAATTATTTAGTCTCAGTAAAAAATCCTGTAAATCCAAAAATTCAATACACAGATAAATATGCTCATAGGGCATCAGAATCAAAAACTATGAGAGAAGCTTTCAAAAATATAGCCTATAAACTCCAAAAAAGGTTTCATCCAAAAAAAATTATGGAGATAGGTAGTAATGATGGAGTTTTTTTAAAGAACTTTCCAAAACATAAAGTAATAGCAGTTGAACCTTGTAAAAATTTAGCAAAAATTACAAAAAATAAATTTAAAACTTATCCTAATTTTTGGAATAAAAAACTTTCAAAATTAATATTAAAAAGAAATTCAAAAATTGATTTAATATTTTCTGCTAACACAATATCACATATACCAAATATAAAAGAAACATTTGAAGCAATTTTTCATATTATTAGTGATAATGGTGTTTTGGTAATAGAAGATCCCTCATTAAGTTCTATCATTAATATTAACTCTTACGATCAATTTTATGATGAGCATGTTTATGTATTTTCAGCTTTAGCTATAAGAAATATAGCTGAAAAATATAATTTTACGCTTTTTGACGTTGAAAAAACTGATACCCATGGAGGATCGCTAAGATATTTTATTTGTAAAAAAAGTTCTAATCATAAAAAAACTAATAGACTAAAAAAAATTATTAACGAGGAAAAACATATGGGTTTAGCACATATAAAAACTTATAAAAAATTTGCAGATAGAGTAAAAAAATCAAAAATTAAATTAATTAATTTATTAAAAAAATTAAAAAAAGATAATAAAAAAATTATTAGTTATGGCGCTACATATAAATCTACGACGGTATTTAATTATTGTAAAATAGGATTAGACTATTTTCACTATGTGACTGATACAACTAAAAATAAACAAGGAAAATTTACTCCTGGAACGCATATACCAATAGTCCCTCCAGAAAAAGGATTTAATGATAGCGTTGATTATGCTTTTCTTGGAGCATGGAATTTTAAGAAAGAAATAATGAATAAGGAGAAAAAATATTTAAAAAGAGGTGGAAAGTTTATAACACATGTTCCTAAAGTAGAAATATTGAGTTGATAAATGTTAAATAAAAAATTTTTGAATTGGTTCAATTCACAAAGAAAAAAACATAAAATAAATATAAAAATTAAGGGGTTAAATAAATTAAAAAAATGGCGTTTTAATAACGAAGTAATTTTTCACGAAACGAAAAAATTCTTTAAGATTATAGCTATAGATGTAAA
>CACFYR010000049.1 GCA_902570505.1 uncultured Pelagibacteraceae bacterium
GAAATAATTGTAAATTAAATGACGATATTTATGTGACTGGAAATATTGGTGACTCATATATTGGTTTATGTTTGTTAAAAAAGAAATTTAAAAATATAAATAATAATTTAAAAAAATATTTTACTAAAAAGTATTATTTACCAGATGTGCCAATTAAACTATGCAACTATTTAAATAAATATGCTAACAGTTCGATAGATGTCTCAGATGGTCTATTTGATGATATGAATAAACTTTTAAATAAACAAAAACTTAATTATATAATTAATTTAGATAAAATACCTGTATCAAAAAACTTTGAATATGTAATACAAAATTATGGTTTAAACAAATTATCTTATATATCTAAAGGTGATGATTATCAGACTCTTTTTACTGCACCTAAACATTTTAGATCAAAAATAATAAATCTATCAAAAAAAGTGAATCAAAAAATCACATTAATTGGCTGGGTAGGCAATATTAGTAATAATAAGTTAATGAAAGGAAAAAAATCAATAAATCTTCGCAATTTTAAAGGTTATTCTCATAAATTTTAAGAAGTTAAATATTGCCTTTTATCGATTTTTTTGTAATGTGCGCCTTTTATAATAAGGGAATTAACTATGGACACATCTAACGAAACTATTTTAATTTATACAATACTTGCAGGTTTATTATCAATCATCTATGGTTTTTTGACAGGTAAAGTTATACTGAGTCAAAGCTCAGGAAATTCAAAAATGCAAGAGATTGCATCTGCTATTCAAGTTGGTGCAAAAGCTTATTTAAATAGACAATACAAAACAATTGCGATTGTTGGTGTCTTTGTATTAGTTATAATCAGTTTTGCATTTAGTCCTTTAGTTGGACTAGGATATTTAATTGGAGCGACCCTCTCTGGAATTGCTGGTTATGTAGGAATGTTAGTGTCAGTTCAAGCTAATGTAAGAACAGCAGAAGCTTCAAGAAAAGGCTTGAACCACGGATTAGATGTAGCTTTTAAATCTGGTGCTGTTACAGGAATGTTGGTAGCTGGTTTAGCGTTGTTATCAATCGCAGTATATTATTTCATATTGTTGAAACTTAACGTCGATGAAAGGGAAATAGTTAATGCTTTAGTTGCTCTTGGCTTCGGTGCATCATTAATATCTATTTTTGCTAGATTAGGTGGAGGTATTTTTACAAAAGGTGCTGATGTTGGTGCTGATTTAGTTGGTAAAGTTGAAGCAGGAATACCTGAAGACGATCCAAGAAATCCAGCAGTTATTGCTGACAACGTCGGAGATAACGTTGGAGATTGTGCTGGTATGGCTGCAGATTTATTTGAAACATATGCAGTCACAATAGTTGCAACAATGGTATTAGCTTCGATATTTTTTGTTGGCGACCTAAATATGATGATATATCCATTAACTATTGGTGGTGCTTGTATTGTAACATCAATATTGGGTACCTATTTTGTAAGACTTGGAAATAGTAAAAATGTTATGAATGCTTTATATAAAGGCTTTGTAGCAACAGCAATTTCCTCATTAATTATTTTATACCCTTTAACCGATTATGTATTAGGTTTTACTTCTACTTATAATGTTGGCGATAAAGAATTTAGTGGTATTGACTTGTACTATTGTGGTGTAATTGGTTTAGTTATAACCGGACTAATCATCTGGGTCACAGAATATTATACAGGGACTAGTTATAGACCCGTAAAAAGTGTTGCTAGTTCATCAACAACAGGACATGGAACAAATGTAATTCAAGGTTTAGCAATTTCTATGGAGGCTACAGCAGTTCCAGCTATAATTATTGTAGCTGGAATATTGATTACTAATTCAATTGCTGGATTATATGGTATAGCTATTGCAGTAACTACAATGTTGGCTTTAGCAGGTATGGTTGTTGCACTAGATGCCTATGGACCTGTAACAGATAATGCCGGAGGGATTGCAGAGATGTCAAAACTACCTAATAATGTTAGAAAGACAACAGATGCTTTAGATGCAGTCGGTAATACTACTAAAGCTGTAACTAAAGGATATGCGATTGGATCTGCAGGTTTAGGAGCATTAGTTTTATTTGCCGCTTATACTGAAGATATAAAACATTTTTCTAAAGAAGCTGGCTCAAGCTTAGAAGGAATAGTTGTTACATTTGATTTATCAAATCCTTATGTAGTAGTTGGCTTATTAATAGGAGGAATGTTACCATATCTTTTTGGTTCAATGGGGATGCAAGCTGTCGGGAGAGCAGGAGGTGCAGTAGTGATAGAGGTTAGACGACAGTTTAAAAAATTTCCTGGAATAATGAAGAAAACACAAAAACCTGATTATGCAAAATTAGTAGATCTTCTAACAGTCGCAGCAATTAAAGAAATGATAATTCCATCATTATTACCAGTTTTATCTCCAATAGTTTTATACTTCATTATATATTCAATAGGAGGACAAGTCGCTGCTTTAGCTTCTGTTGGTGCAATGCTTTTAGGTGTGATTATAACTGGACTATTTGTTGCAGTTTCAATGACAGCAGGAGGCGGAGCATGGGATAATGCAAAGAAATTTATAGAAGATGGCAACTTTGGAGGAAAAGGTTCGGAGGCACATAAGGCTGCTGTAACAGGTGACACAGTAGGAGACCCATATAAAGATACCGCTGGTCCAGCTGTTAACCCAATGATAAAAATAACAAATATTGTAGCTTTATTGTTATTAGCTGTGATTGCATCTTAAAATTATTTTTTATTTTTTTGTACGTTTTTTTGTAATTGGAGCATTAATTTTATTTCTCAAACTGGTAAGAACATTATAAACATATGAGTTTTTTTCATATCCTTGTGAGGTTAATGTTTGTGAGAATTTTAAATTAGTATAATTATTAAGATCATAAATATTTTTTTCTTTTAAAATTCCAAAATTATCTAATTTTACAACTAAAACATTATTTTTTATCAATTTTTTTCTACCCAAAGTTAATATTGATGTGCTTTCTTTCTTTCTTTCTATATAAATCCAAATATTTTCATTAAATGTACTTTTTGATGAGGGTGGACCTAAAGCGTTTAAAATATCATTTTTATTTGAC
>CACFYR010000050.1 GCA_902570505.1 uncultured Pelagibacteraceae bacterium
AATTTTTATTACCGAAGGAAATAATAAAAAACAAAAAATTAAAAATATGCCAAATATTTACAGGTATTCACTAGACAAACTACCAAAAGTTATAGATAGAGCGATCAAACTAAAGATACCTATGGTTGCCTTGTTTCCGTTTATTGAAAAAAAATTAAAAGATAATTATGGATCAGAAGCTATTAATGAAAATAATTTAGTATGTAGAGCTATAAAGAAAATTAAATATAAATATAAAAAGAATAAGGAGAATTTGAAATGTCAAGTGAAGGTAAATATTTAAGTACTGATTATAGAAATTTTTTTGAAACAAAATTATCTGAAATAGATCCAGAAATTTCAAAGGCTATTGATGACGAATTAATCAGACAACAAAATCATATAGAATTAATCGCATCTGAAAACATTGTATCACAAGCAGTATTGGAGGCACAAGGTTCAGTTTTAACAAATAAATATGCTGAAGGCTATCCTGGAAAGAGATATTACAATGGATGCGAACATGTTGATGTAGCTGAAAGCTTAGCAATAGAAAGACTAAAAAAATTATTTAATTGTCAATTTGCAAATGCGCAACCTCACTCAGGTGCACAAGCTAATGGTGCTGTTTTTTTAGCTCTTCTTAAGCCTGGTGATACAATTATGGGATTAAGTCTTAATTCGGGTGGACATCTTACACATGGATCTAAGGCTGCTGTGTCTGGTAAATGGTTTAATGCTATTGCTTATGAAGTAGATAAAGAAACTGAGTTACTTGATTATAACGCAATTGAAAAGTTAGCGATAGAGCACAAACCTAAACTTATAATAGCGGGTGGAAGCGCTTACTCTAGAGTGATTGACTTTAAAAAGTTTAGAGAAATTTCTGATAAGGTTGGTGCATATTTCATGGTAGACATGGCTCATTTTTCAGGACTTGTTGCTGGTAAAGGCTATCCAAACCCAGTAGATCACGCGGATGTAGTCACTTCTACAACTCATAAAGTATTTAGAAGTGCTAGAGGTGGAATAATTTTAACAAACAGAGAAGATTTGGCAAAAAAATTCAATTCTGCTGTTTTTCCAGGTTATCAGGGTGGACCTTTAATGCACATTATAGCTGCTAAAGCAGTTGGTTTTCTAGAAGCATTAAAACCTGAGTTTAGAGAATACATTAAATCAGTTTTGGCAAATGCAAAAATATTAGCCGAAACATTAAAAAATAATGGCTTTAAAATATATTCAGGCGGTACAGATACACATCTAATGTTAGTTGATCTCAGACCATTTGGAGTAAAGGGAAATATTGCATCAGACAGCCTATCAAGAGCTAATATTACTTGTAACAAAAATGGGATACCTTTTGATACTGAAAGTCCAATGATTACATCGGGTATTAGATTAGGATCTCAAGCCGCAACGACAAGAGGATTCGGTTTAAAAGAATTTGAAAAAATTGGTGAGCTTATAACTAAAACAATTAACGGATTATCAAAGAATCCAGAAGATAATAGCAAAGTAGAAGAGGAGGTTAGAAAAGAAGTTGTTGAACTTTGCTCTAAATTCCCGATTTACAAACACCTAAGATAAATATAAATCTTAGTAATGATTTGTCCGTTTTGCAAAAAAGGAGAGACTTCTGTTGTAGACTCCAGGCCTACGGAGGATGGGACTTCAATTAGAAGAAGAAGACTTTGTAGTTGTAACGAAAGATTCACTACATTTGAAAGAGTTCAATTCAGAGAATTAACAGTAGTTAAAAAAAATGGAAGAAAATCTGCATTTGATAGAGAGAAATTATCAAAATCTATTTATATTGCTTTAAAAAAAAGACCAATAGACTCTGACACTGTAGAAAAATTTATTACAAAAATTTCAAGGTCACTTGAAGAACTAGGACAAAGCGAAATATCTTCTAACATAATTGGAACAATGGTTATGGATGGTCTAAAAGAACTAGATCCGGTGGCATATGTAAGATTTGCGTCTGTTTATAGAAATTTTAGAGAAGAGAAAGATTTTGTTCAATTTGTGGACAAGATTAATGTCGTTAAGAACAAATAAATTTAATAATCGAATAATGAGTTTAGCTATTTCCTTAGCTGAACAAAGAATAGGTTTGACAGGCGAAAATCCTTCAGTTGGTTGTGTAATAGTAAAAAATAATAAGATTATCTCGTTTGGTCAAACAGGTTTAGGCGGCAAACCTCATGCGGAAGTTGATGCAATCAATAAAGCAAAAGAAAGTCTTAAAAATTCATCAATTTATATTACACTAGAACCATGTAGCCATTATGGAAAAACACCGCCGTGCACAAAAGAAATTATCAAGTCTAAAATTAAAAAGGTTTATTATGGAATTGATGATGTCGATTTAAGAACTGCAAATAAATCATCAAAGATTTTGAGAAATAAAGGAATTTTTGTCCAAAAAGATATTTTAAAAACAAGAGTTAAAAAATTGTATAAATCTTACTTTTTTTTAAAGAAAAACAACATTCCTTATATTACTGGAAAAATCGCATCTTCTAAAAACAATATTATTAATTCACAGAGTAAATATATTACCAATAAAAAAAGCAGAGAAATTTCACATTTATTAAGATATAAAAATCATGGTATTTTAGTTTCAAGCAAAACTGTTAATAAAGATAATCCAATTTTAAATTGCAGAATAGATGGTTTAGAAAAGTTTTCACCTATAAGAATAATAGTAGATAAAAATCTAAAAATTAAAAAAAATTCTATGTTGCTGAAAACATCAAAAAGTTATCAAACCTATATTTTTTATAATAAAATAAACAAGAAATTAACTTTTTTTAAAAGAAAGGGAATCA
>CACFYR010000051.1 GCA_902570505.1 uncultured Pelagibacteraceae bacterium
ACTTTCAGAAATTTCGGATGCCTCTTGATCTTTAAGCTCATCTATTGAAACTTCATTTTCTTCACTACCAACTTCAATATCTGATGATACTTCTTCACTAGATAATGACTCTGGAGAATTTTGTAATTCACTTAAATCTTCTTTAGAAACTTGTATTTTATCAGGAATTTTTCTTGCTCTCTTTGATGGCAATATTGGAACACCACTTTTTGAGATTTCACCTTTATATAAATTTTCAAAATCATCTCCAACTTCAATATCTTCTTCGTTAACCTCTTCAACCTGTTCAACATGCTTTCTTAATTTATAAACTGCACTTTCAGTCAGATCAGAAACTTTTATATTGTCTGAAGCTATTTCTCTTAATGCAATAACTGTATTTTTATCGTTATCTCTATCTAATGATGGTTCAATACCCGAATTTAATTGTGTTGCTCTCTCTTTCGCAACTAAAACTAATTCGTAAGGACTCTCAACTTTATCTATACAGTCTTCTACGGTTACTCTTGCCATGCGAGGTATTTATACCCCAAAAATAAATAAATCAAGTTTTAATTAATCTTTATAGGATTTAATTTACCTCTAATTAAAAATAACAATATTAAAGATAACGATATATATATTGCAGATATAAATGCAATTTCCTCAATTTTATAACCATTATCAATCAAAAATCCAAATAATGCAGTTCCGAATGCTGTTGCAAATACCATTAGTGCAGTTGTGAGTGCTTTTATTGATCCGATATATTTTACGCCGTAAATTTCAGCCCAAGTAGATGATCCTAGAACATTCGCAAATCCATTTGAAATCCCAATTAATCCTAAAAATATAAAAGCAGTGAAAGGATGATTAAAATACATAATTACAAATACAGAAAAGAGTAATGGAATATTCATATAAATTATTAATTTTCTACTAGTGAACTTATCGATCAAAATACCTGAAATAATTAAGGTTATTACTGACAAAACTGAGTACGCCATAAAAGATTGTGCAATTACATAAGGTCCCCAATTTTTTGAATTTAATATAAATGATTGATAAACAAATGTTCCAGTTGCTATCCATGGCATAGCTAGCATATTTGCGCAAATTATATAAAATCTATAATCCTTTATAACCTCAATCCTTTTCCAATTTTTAATGTATATATTTTTAGAACCTTTCTTTTGTATAGTTTCTCTTGAATTAAAATTTAAATGTTTAACTAAAATAAAAGATGTAATTGGCAAAATCAATAAAACCAAAAGAGAAATTGATATCCAAATTATTTTCCAGTCATATAATGAAAGCAAAAAAATTATAAACACTGGAAGTATAAATTCAGCTGTTGATAATCCAAACCAAATTGTACTTAGAGCCTTTCCTCTTGATTTAGTAAAATATCTTGAAACAGTAGTTGTTGCAGTATGAGACATCATTCCTTGTCCAGAAAATCTCATTAAAAAAATTGCAATAAATAACAAACTTGAAAACGATAACAGTAGTATTACAAAAAAAGCAAATTTAGATATGTTTATATCATCAATTTTTTTTCCAACCCAAATTAATATAAAACTACTAAGTAACGTTGCAGAAGCATAAATTGAGCCAAATTGTCCATGGGTTATTGATAGTTCATTTCTAATACTATTGTTAAATAAACCTAAAAAAAAACTCTGTCCAAAACTAGAAAAAAATGTAAATATAAATCCAAATAGAATTACTTTTAAACTTAAATTTTTAAACATAACTTTATGTCTTGTAATGTAGCTTTCATTGGTCTTGGTGTCATGGGATATCCGATGGCTGGATATATATCAAAAGGTGGTCACAATGTAACTGTTTTTAATAGAACTTCCTCAAAAGCTGAGAAATGGATTAAAGAATATAAAGGTAAAATGGCAAATTCACCTGCAGAAGCCGCAAAAGATGCGGAGTATATTTTTACATGTGTGGGGAATGATAATGATTTAAGAGAGGTTACTTTTGGTGAACAAGGAGCTTTTAAAACTATAAAAAAAGGAGCAGTTTATATTGATAACACTACAGCTTCAGCAACTATCGCTAGAGAAATTTATGAACACGGAAAAAAAAATAATTTTGGTTCTTTAGATGCACCTGTTTCAGGTGGACAAGCAGGTGCTGAGAATGGGGCCTTGACCGTTATGATTGGTGGAGATCAATCAGAATTTGAGAAAGCTAAAGATAAAATAGATTGTTATAGCAAAAAAATGAAATTACTAGGTGGACCAGGAAATGGACAACTTGCAAAAATGGTTAATCAAATATGTATTGCTGGTTTAGTTCAGGGTTTATCTGAAGGTATTAATTTTGGGATGAAAGCAGGACTTAATATGAAGGATGTAATTGAAGTAATTTCAAAGGGTGCCGCTCAATCATGGCAAATGGAAAATAGATATAAAACAATGATTGATGATAAATTTGATTTTGGGTTTGCGGTTGATTGGATGAGAAAAGATTTAAAAATAGCAATGGATGAAGCTAAAAATAATGGGTCGCTGTTACCTGTAACAGAACTTGTAGATAAATTTTATTCAGAGGTTCAAGATTTGGGTGGGAACAGATTAGATACATCCAGTCTAATTAAAAGATTTAGAAAGTAGAATTGTATGCAACCAGCATACTATGAAAACTTAGAGGAAATTCAAAATAAGTATTGGGCAATGCTTAATGATGCTGTTACTAATCGTAACTCACCTTTTAGAATTCCAGTATTTATTTGCGCAGATCAAAACGAAATTGATGGTAGAATA
>CACFYR010000052.1 GCA_902570505.1 uncultured Pelagibacteraceae bacterium
AGGTGAAAAACAAATAGGTATTGAAAGACTACATTTAGAGCAAGATGCAGGTAAAAGTATACATGATATCGATCCTAAAAATACGTTAGTTGACTTAAATAGATCGGGAGTAGCTTTGATGGAAATAGTAAGCAAACCAGACCTAAGATCTTTAGATGAAGTTAATGCCTTTATAAAAAAATTGAGATCAATTATGAGATATCTTGGTACATGTGATGGTAATATGCAGGAAGGATCTTTAAGAGCTGATGTTAATGTATCAGTTAGAAAAAAAGGAGTTTTAGAACTTGGGACAAGGTGTGAAATCAAAAATGTAAACTCTATTAAATTTATGCAGATGGCGATAGATTATGAAGCAAATAGACAAGTTGATGTATTAGAAGAAGGCGGTTCAGTAGATCAAGAAACAAGGTTGTTTGATATAAAAAAAAATGAAACTAGATCAATGCGTACAAAAGAGGATGCACATGATTATAGATATTTTCCTGATCCAGATCTTTTACCATTGGAATTAAATGATGAATTTATCGAAAATATTAAAAAAGATATCCCAGAATTACCTGATGAAAAAAAGAAAAGGTTTATTGAAAAATTTAAATTATCTCCGTATGAAGCCAATATCCTTGTATCTGATATAGAGACATCGAAATATTTCGAGGATGTTTCAATAAAATCCGATATAAAACTTGCAACAAATTGGATTACTGGAGAACTATTTGCTTTATTAAATGACAAAAGTATTGAAATTACAGAGAGTCCTATCTCCTCAGAAAATTTAGCAAAACTAATTAATTTAATAAAAGATGGAACTATTTCTGGAAAAATTGCAAAGACTGTTTTTGAAATAATGGCTGATGGAAATAAAGACCCAGAAAAAATAGTTGAGGAAAAAGGCTTAAAACAACAAAGTGATCCAAAAGAATTAGAGAAAATAATTGATAAAGTTATTTTAGATAATCCTAAAAATGTTGGATCTTATAAATCAGGAAAAGATAAATTATTTGGTTTTTTTGTAGGTCAAGTTATGAAACAATCTAATGGAAAGGCAAACCCCCAGTTAGTTAACGAAATTTTAAAGAAAAAACTGAGCTAATATGGGTTCAAATCTAAAGCTAAATGATCAAATCGAAGAATATATTAATAATCACTCAATCAAATTACATCCAGTCCAATACGAAATAATTAAATATAATGAAACCCTTGGTGAAATAAAAAAAATGCAAATTTCTATAAGTCAATGCCATTTTTTACATTTTATTATTAAAATTATTAAACCCAAAAATATTTTAGAAATTGGAACATTTACTGGTTTAAGTGCATTAACAATGGGTTTAGCTATGGATGAAAATAGCAAGTTAACAGCTTTAGATAAAAATAAAGAAACTTCAGATCTAGCTATGAGTTTTTTTAAAAAAGCAAAAATTGATAATAAAATTAATCTTTTGATAAATAACGCTATTGTATCTTTAAAGGATTTATATAATCAAAAAAAAAAGTTTGATTTTATATTTATAGATGCAGATAAGGAAAATTATATAAATTATTTTAATAATTCCCTTAATATATTGAATAATAATGGGATTATAGTTGTTGATAATGTTCTGTGGTATGGTGATGTTGTTGACCAAAATAAAAACGATAGATTGACACTTAAAATAAGAGAATTCAATAAATTTATAAATGATGATAATCGTGTAGAAAGCTTAATATTGCCAATCGGAGATGGTTTATCTGTTTGTAGAAAAATATAATGTATAGCATATTTGGTTTTTATAAATTCAAAAAATTAACTTCTTTGAAATCGAAAAAAAAATCTTTGGATAGTTTATTTATAAAAAATGATATTAGAGGAACAATTATAATTTCAAACGAAGGATTAAATGGAACTATAAGTTTTAAATCAAATAAATTTGATTACATTACTAGAAGCTTAAAAAAAGTTTTTAATATTAAAAAATTTAATAACGAAAACCTAACAAAATATAAATTTCAAGCATTTTATAAGGGTAAAATTAAAATAAAAAAAGAAGTAGTTCCTTTAGGTATAAAAATTAAGAAAAAGATTTCAGATAATGAATTAACACCAAATGAATGGAATAAATTTATTAAAATAAAAGATACTATATTAATAGATACTAGAAAAAACTTTGAGTTTAAAGTTGGTACTTTTAAAGGTTCAATCAATCCAAAATTAAACAGTTTCAGAGAGTTTCCAAAATATTTTAAAACACTTAAAAAAAATCAAAAAATTGGCATGTTTTGTACAGGTGGAATTAGATGTGAAAAAGCAAGTTATTATTTGAGAAATAAAGGTTTTAAAAATGTTTATCAATTAAAGGGTGGTATAATAAATTATTTAGATAAAACTAATAGAACAGATAGTTACTGGAAAGGGGATTGCTTTGTCTTTGATAATAGAGTTTCAATTAAACATGGTCTAAAACCAGGCAATCTAAGTATTTGCGCAGGATGTAGAGAGCCAATTACGAGAACGGATACTAAGTCTAAATATTTTGAAGAGGGTGTATCATGTCCAAATTGTTATAATAAATTGACAAACGAGCAGCTACAAAGATTTAGAATGCGACAAAAACAAATAAAAATTGCAAAAAAATCTGGTAAAAAATATTTTTATCAAAGGGAGATTTAATTTGGATTTGCTGAAAGAGAAAATTCCAATATTAGTTCGTAGGCTTGCATTACCTGCAATGGTAGGAA
>CACFYR010000053.1 GCA_902570505.1 uncultured Pelagibacteraceae bacterium
TGAAAGAGTACTTTACTTTGAAAATTTCATTGTGATTGAACCAGGCTTAACAAATTTAAAAAAAAATCAGCTTCTATCTGAAGAGGAATTAATAAAATATCAAGATCAATATGGAGAAGAAGCTTTTACAGCTGGGATTGGTGCAGAAGCAATACTTGAAATACTAAAATCAATAGACCTTGAACAAGAAAAAATAAATTTGATGAAAGCAATAAATGAGACCAAATCGAAGGTTGCTGAAGAGAGAGCAATAAAGAGATTAAAACTCGTTGAGTCTTTTATAGAAACTGGAAAGGAAATAATATTATACTTTTTGGTTCTGAGGGATATGGTTTAAAAAAACATACTGAAAAGTATGTTGATTTTTTTGTGAAAATTGAGACTAATAATAATATAGACAGTTTAAATATATCTAATAGTGCAGCGATTGCATTTCACTATATAACAAATTCAAAAAAATAACTTGATAATCTTAAGATAAGTATTAAAAAACAGTTGTGCCCTTGTAGCTCAGCTGGTAGAGCAATTGATTTGTAATCAATAGGTCCGCGGTTCGAGTCCGTGCGGGGGCACCATAACTCAATAAAATCAACACTAATTATTTTTGCAAAATCACATTTTAATTTTTTTTTAATATTAATTGTGGTCAGAGTGTGGACAGATTTGTGGACCAATCAAGTAGTCATTTAAATTTTTTATTTATCCTTCTCTACAAGCTCCATAACTTTTTCTCGAGTTTTTCCAATTGCTAAAGCATCATACCATACAATCATATTTTCTGTAATTTCTCCTAACTCTTCTTTAACTTCTTTTCTAAGAGCTATTTTGTTTTGTTCAACAACTGGTCCTATCTTTAGATAACAATTAACTTTAGGTTTTTTCTTTCCAACATTTGAGTAAAGTGGCCCCTCAAATCTATAAGCTGGTTTTTCTGATCCATCGATAAAAACTTCTATCAAGCCATTTTCGTCAGCTCTATTAACAAAATGCACTAAGATACTAGTCCATTCTGTTGCACCAAGGTTTTTATTTATTTTCCCTTTAAAATTTTTTAATTTTGCCCAAACATCATCAGAAACATATTGTTGTAAGTTTGTGTTATAAAACATTGGTTGTTGAAGATTGATCCACAAAAAGTCAGCTCTAAAATCTAAAAAAAACATTGGGAAGCCTTCATCATCTCCAGGCATTGATGCATAGCATTGACTGATATGTTTTTTTCTATATTGGTCAAAATAATTTTGCATTGGTCTTACAGCATAATGAATCCATTTCTCCACACCCTTTCCAAAAGACCCTGAGTGCTTAACTTCAGTTCTTGTTACACCCATAGAATGTTCACAATCATTATGAGCGTCTTCTCCTTTTCTTATTGTGCAATTAGAGTAATCAACAACTGTTTGATAAAATTCTTTTCCTTTATAAGCCGACTCTGGTGCGCCCGTAACTAAACTCATCTCACCTTTACCAAGATATCCAAGAGATTTTTTCATCGACATACCTTGTATTTTCATCATCATTGGTTTTATTTTTGCATTAGGATTTTTTGTGAATTCTTGAGCAATCTTTTCATATCTAGCTTTTGTTTGCTCCGCTCCGTAAGCTGTGACACTTAACAACAAACTAAGAACTACGATCCCTAAAAGTTTTTTCATTTTAAATTCTTAATTACATCTTCTTTTTTTTTACCAGCTCTTACCTCATCAAAATATACTACTTGTATGGGTATATCTTTCTTATGTATCTGCTTATAAATACTCACTTTAGATCTATAAATTCCAAATTTAAAATATGTTTTCACACCTTTAGACTTTGTTGCACCTTTAAAATCAAGAACTAATTTATTATTTGCCCATAATTTAAAATAACCATCATCTTTATGTGTCCAATTAACATTTACTAATATATCATTCCATTTTCCTAACAACTCTTCTTTAGAAAAAATTTGAGTGCTTCCCACAGTATATTCCGGAACATAGTTTTCGATCCAATATCCACCACGTTTATTTTTAAACATCCAAATTACATGTTTTTTTTCTTGATGAAACTGACCAAGTATAACTGATACAGGATCAACATTTACAAAATCTTCAGGCATATAAATTGACCAAGCATACCATCTATCTCCTTTGCTAACTCTAAGCCTTGCACTCAGCTCATGTCTTTCACGATTTGTTTTACAATCACTCCATTTACCATCTGTATCTTTACCACAATCACCATCTCTCAATTCAAACCTTATAGATTGTTCACCCGCACGTACTGGATGACCATCTGATTTATTAACTAGTTGCATTCCATATTCTTTATAATAATTCCCTGTGAGGCTTTTTTTAAATTTACTACCTGAAGCTACATCCTTGGGCAAACTTACTGCGTATGCAGTATTAATCCACAACAAACCAAGAACCACGATCCCTAAAAGTTTTTTCATTTATTCTTATCTCTAGTGGACTGATTAATTGTTTCACCATATTCTTCCTGCTGTGCTTTTTTTTTCTTTTCTGAAGAATAATAAATTGGCATTATGATTGATAAGCCAACGATAATAATTGCTATTATAATTTGCCAAGTTTCCATTTAATTATCTATAAAAAGTTTATACATTAAAAAAGATAGTTCTATAATTATCAGAGCTTCAAGCATTAAGTTATCTGTGGTTTAAATATTAATATAAAATCTCTTCTCGTCATAGGTTTTTTTGTATCTG
>CACFYR010000054.1 GCA_902570505.1 uncultured Pelagibacteraceae bacterium
GGAGACAGTGAAACGTTTTCTTACAGATTGATTTTTAGTAAGTTTTTTTAAATAATCTGTAATAATTCTAAACTCATTCATTGTTTCTTATTTTCTTTGAGATTTTATCTAATATCGCATTTAAATATTTAGTCTGTGAATTATTAATAAAAAAATTTGAGGCATTAAGGTATTCTTTAATGATAATTTTTGCAGATGTAGAGGGTCTATATAAAAATTCGAAAATTGCACTTTTTATAATGACTTCGAAGATTTTATCAATTTTTTTTATATTTATATCTTCTTTTAAATTTTTAATTATTTCACTATCAATTAGTTCGTCTCTTTCTATGGTGCCATTGACAACAAATTTTATAAATTTTTTAAATCTATGTTTTTCAAATACTAATTTTGCATCTTTGTTATAAAACTGACTATAAATCTTTTGTATTATTATTACTCTAGGATTATTTGGTGGGTTAAATTTTATAGACATTTATTTATTTAGATAGAATTGATATTACGGCTTTGGCAGCCTCTGCACCTTTGTTAATTCTTTCTAAAGCTTGCTTTTTTGACAAGCAAGTTAAAATACAATTTCCTATTGGTTTTTTATTATCTAATGAAACTCTCATGATACCATCTATAGAAGCTCTCGCGATATGATCAAAATGAGGTGTTTTGCCTTTAATAATACAACCAACAGCTATAGCTGCATCAAAATTTTTAATTTTTCTACTAATAGTTACTGGTATTTCAAAAGCTCCAGGGACTTTAATAATTTTAAAAATATATTTTGTTTTTATTATTTTAATTATATTCTCTGTTATTCTTATTGATAGATCAGTATAATAGTCAGAAACTACTATAATTATTTTTTTTTTCTTCATTTATTTCAATATTTCTTGCTTAGTAATTTTTAATCCGTATCCGTCTAAACTTATAACTTTTTTTTTTGATCTAGTAACTAAAATCATATTTTTGATCTGCAATGATTTTATAATTTGAGCACCAATTCCATAATTTCTTATATAAATATCAGAATTAATTGCGCTCTTTTTAGAGTTTTTATATGATTTAAGCATTTGGGATACAGATTTAGGATTGTTGTCTTTAATAAATACAAGAACGCAAGACTGATATCTTTTAAAATATTTTAAAGTTTTATTAAAAACATTTGGAAGTTTTTGATTTAGTAAAATATTTTGAACTATATTTGAAGATATAACCCTTACTCTAGGTATTATAGTTTTTTTTATATTTCCCTTAATTAATGCAAAATGTTCTGAACCATCTATAATATTTTCAAATACATTAATTTTATAATTTATATTATTAATTTTTATATTTGTAATTTTTCGACTTTTTACAAACTTTTCACGTTTAAGTCTAAAAGCAATAAGATCATTAATTTTACCAATTTTGAGATTATGTTTTTTGCAAAATTAAAAAGCTTTTCACCTTTTGCCATTGTTCCATCTTCATTCATAATTTCACAAATTACCGCAGCACTGTTTTTTTTAGCAAGCTTTGAGATATCTACAGACGCTTCTGTGTGGCCTGCTCTTACTAGTACACCACCATCTTTAGAGATTATAGGAAAAACATGACCTGGAGAAACTATCTCATTACTTTTAACATTTTTTTTAGTAGCGACTTTTATTGTTCTAGACCTATCTTGGGCGGAAATTCCTGTTGTAACTCCTCTTTTTGCTTCTATAGAAACAGTAAATGCAGTTTGATTTCTAGATTTATTTACAGGTGACATATAATTAAGATTTAATTTTTTTGACTGATGGGTGTCCAAAGCTAAACAAATTAAACCTCTTCCATATTTAGCCATGAAATTTATTTTTTTTGGCGTTACATCAGATGCGCAAAAAACTAAATCACCTTCATTTTCTCTGTTTTCATCATCTACCAAGATATACATTCCGCCTTTTTTGGCAGTTTTAATAATGTCGGTGATTTTACTAAATTTTTTTTTTCTCATTGATATATTTTTTTACATATTTCGATAAAATATCAATTTCTATATTGACCACATCTCCATTAGACAGATTTGATAAATTAGTAAGCTTTAAAGTATGAGGAATTAGCCAAATTTGGAATTTATTCCTTAAAATTTTAGATACAGTTAATGAAACTCCATTAATTAAAATTGATGCTTTATTTACAAGCTGATTAATAATATTTTTTTTGACACTAAACTCAAATATCATAGCTTTGTCTTTTTTAAATTTATTAATTAATTTTGCCGTACCATCAACGTGTCCTTGACAAATATGTCCTGATATGTCTTGACCTTTTTTTAAAGGCAATTCAAGATTTACTTTTTTTCCAACTTTAGCATATTTAAAATTACTTCTACTTATACTTTCTTTAGAGAGAAAAAATTCGATTTTTTTTTTTTTAACAGATATTAGTGTTAAACATACACCATCACAACTTATAGATTTTCCAATGTCATTTGCTGATAATTTAATAGATGTGTCAAAAAAAATATTTACTCCATCCTTTCTTTTGTTAATTCTACTTATTATTCCAGTTTTATATATAATTCCATTAAACATACTTAATAATTTTGTCTCCATCTAAATTTATCTTTAATTTTTTTTT
>CACFYR010000055.1 GCA_902570505.1 uncultured Pelagibacteraceae bacterium
TTCAGACTTAATTAAAAAAGAAATTTTTTATTTTATTGATAAGTTGCTTAAAGAAACCGGCAAGATTGGAAAGTATGATCAAAAGATAGACTAAATATTGAAAAATCTATAAATAAATATTGTTCCTACTACATATAAAAAAACTCCAAATAATCTTTGAGCCTTTAGTTTATCCATCTTATAAACTGTATTGGCTCCTACTCTGGCCATAAAGCTCGTGATAGGAACGAACAAAATGAAAGCCGGAATATTAATAAAGCCAATACTAAAAGGTAAATTCACATTAAAATAAAAGCCAGATAATAAAAAACCTATTGAACCAGTAAAAGATATAAAAAAACCTATTGCAGCAGCACTTCCTATACATTTGCTTATTGGGTAACCAAGATATCTTAATATTGGAACATTCATCATAGCCCCTGTAATACCCATAGGAGCTGAAATAAAGCCTGAAAATAAACCTAAAAATACCCTTGGGGTAATTGAAGAATTTGGTTTTATTTTTTTTATTTGCTCTTGAGCTATCATTAAATATGCCCCAAAAAAGTAAACTACTACCGAGAAGAATAAGACTAACATTTTTGTTTTCATAAATGATGCAAATACTGTTCCTGCTAATACTCCTAAAACTACAAATAGACCAAATGTTTTAACAACACTAAAATCTACTAATTTATTTTTATTATGTGTTATTACAGATACGGTAGAAGTAAAAATAGTTATTGTAAAAGCTGTACCCACTGTCAGGTGCATTAAATAATCTTTATCGAAATTTAATGTTTCAAAGATAAAAAATAAGCAAGGCACGGAAATTAAACCTCCTCCTATACCAAATAAACCTGCAAAAAATCCAACTGCTGTTGCTGCAAATATAATTAGCAATAAAAAATGCCAATACTCATTTATTAAGAAAGATAATGACAGATAAACCTGCTTCTTTAAGTTAAATTGTAATATTCAAAAAAGGATCTAACAGAAACTAAAAGCAAAAAACAGCCAAATATTCTGCTTAATAATTTTTTGTTAATTTTATAAACAACTTTGGCTCCTACACGAGCCATAACCATTGTAATTGGCACAAACACTATAAACCCCAGAAGATTAATATAACCAAATGAAAAAGGAGTATTTACATTATCAATTATACTTCCGCTAATTATCATAGTTGTTGTACCGGTTAATGCTATAAGGAAACCAACAGCTGCAGCAGTTCCAATTGATGTTCGTATATCATAACCAAAAGTTCTAAGAAACGGAACCATTAATGAGCCTCCGCCTATTCCTAATGGAACTGATATAAATCCTATTAACAATCCAGAAATATTTTTAATTAATTGTGAAATCTTTTTTGGATTTTCTAACAATTTGTCTCTAAAAAAAATAAAAAATAATCCAACACCGAGGGAGAAAAATGCAAAAAATAAAACTAATGCTGGTGTTTTTAAATTTACAGCTAAAAAAGTTCCAGCAAATACTCCAATAATAATTAATAGACCAAATGTTTTTACCATTTTAAAATCAACAGCCTTATATTCCATATGTGTTCTTGTAGATATGATTGAGGTAGGTATAATTATAGATAGCGAGGTTCCAACAGATAAATGCATTCTAGTCAAAATATCAAACTCAAGAACACTAAATGCATAGTATAATGCTGGGACCATTATAATTCCTCCACCTACACCAAGAAGACCAGCCATAAATCCTGCAACTGCTGCAGCGATAGCTAACACTGTAAGTAAATTTATGATTATATTTATATCAATATTTTCCATTACGCTGGCAATTGATTTGCCTTTTCATTATTCTGAGCAATATCCATAATATGTTTTGCTTTCTGAAAATCAGAGTCTCTTGCCATCATATTGTCACTCAAATACCTCTTCCACTCTTTAGAACCAGGCTGTCCATGGTATAAGCCTACAGTATGTCTCATAATGTGGTTAACTTTGGTTCCCTTTTTAACTTCCTCCTCTAGATACACTAATAGCTTTTTAACAATTTCTTCTCTTGATAGAACATCTTGGTTATTAAAAATCTCATTTTCTATATCCTTTAAAAAATATGGATTTTGATATATCGCTCTACCAATCATAACTCCATCACAAATATTTAAATGTTTTTTAATTCCAACGGTATTTGTTATGCCACCGTTTATTACAATTTCTAAATCAGGATTTTCTTTTTTAATTTTATATACCATTTCATAATTTAATTTTGGAATATTTAAATTCTGTTTTGGGGTAAGGCCTTTTAAAATAGCCTTTCTAGCATGTAATATAATTGTTGAAGCACCAGCTTCTTTAATTTTATTAACAAACATATTTAAATAATCAAATTCCTCTGTGTTATCGAAGCCAATTCTGGTTTTAGCTGTTACAGGAATTTTACACGAGTTAGACATTTCAT
>CACFYR010000056.1 GCA_902570505.1 uncultured Pelagibacteraceae bacterium
TAGTTCTATTAGAAAGAGGAAAATGTTTTCCCACAATTGACATGGGAATACTAATTGCAGTTCCACCACAACCAATACCAATTAACACTCCTAAACTAATCTGAAAATAAAGACCGGTGTTCGGACCATTATATAAAAAGAATACTCCTAGTACATAAAATATAAAAGCCAACATAATAGCTTTATGTCCGCCGTATTTATCTGCTATTGCTCCAAAAATTGGACCAGATAATCCCCATCCAAGCATTTGAATTCCAATTGCAAGTCCAAATTCAGTATTTGAAATTCCAAGATCTATGTTGAAATCCATAAAAAACATTCCAAATACTTGTCTTACACTTAATGAAATTAAAACTACTAAACACGCTGCTACAAGCGTTACTAAGGCTAAACGGCTTTGTATAAATTTATCTTTCATTATTTTACGAATTTTAAAGAATTTTTTAAGTCCTTAATTAAATCATTAGGATCTTCAAGTCCAATGTGAAGTCTTACCATTCTCTCATTTTTATCAAGATCAAGATATGCCCTATTTCCTCTTTCAGAAGCACTTTGGTGAAGAGCTAGACTTTCAAAGCCTCCCCAACTATATCCATATCCAAAAAGTTTGAGTGAATTTACAAACTTTATTACAGAGTTTTTATTTTTTGTTTTAATTTTTAGTCCCATTAATCCAGATGCTCCTGAATAATATTTTTTCCACATTTTATAATTTTGTGAATTTTTTAGATAAGGGTAAAGAAGTTTAACTTTTTTGTTTTTTGATAAAAAACCTGCAACCTTTTTTGCATTTTCTTGATGTTTATCTAACCTTACATCTAGAGTTCTTAAACCTCTAGTTATTAAATAGGCATCATCTGGGCCTAATCTTAAGCCTGTTACATTTTGAGTTTTTTCAACATGTTTAAATACTTTTTTATTAACTGCTAAACTTCCACCCATGACATCTGAATGTCCTGAATAATACTTTGTAGCGGATACTATAGACATATCAAACCCAAGTTTTATAGGTTTGAAAAAATATGGGGTTGCCCATGTGTTATCAATAGCTGTAAAAATATTATTTTTTTTTGCAATTGATAAAATTTTTGATAAATCCTGAAATTCGAAAGTATTACTTCCTGGATTTTCAACAAATATTAATTTAGTTTTCTTAGTAATTAGCTTTTTTAATGTTTCAAGATTTTTTGGATCATAAAAAAAAGTTTTTATATTAAATTCTTTAAGGTAATCTTCTGTTAAAACTCTTGTTGGTTTATAAACTGGATCAGCGACTATTATCTCTTCGCCAGGTCTAACGATACTAAATATTGCTAAAAATATAGATCCAAACCCAGTTGGTGTAAGAAATACATGATATGACTCCTCTAATTTTGTCAAAATTTTTTGCAAAATATGCGTAGTAGATGTGCCTTGTCTACCATAATCAAAAAATCCTCCCCTTGGGTCTTTTTTATATTTCTTCTGCGTTCTTCTTATATCGCTCATTGATTTAAAAATAATCGTTGAAGCTCTTACTACTGGAGGATTTACAGATTGATTATGAAAGTCTTTTGCTGTGTGTTTGAGATAAGTTTTAAAAGATTTGTCCATAAATAAATTTGATAAGTTCCAGGGACAATGCTATATCCAACAAATAAGTCAATAAAATTTTAAAATTGAGGTAATAATGGGGTATCCAAAAAAACATAGGGGCCGAAGAAAAATGGGCTCAAAAAAACGAAGAGCCAGAAAAAAAAACAAAAAGAAATAATAATTCTATAAAATGCTTATTAGTCCAAAAATTCGTAAGCTTAGAATAGTCTCCTTCTTATTATTCTTTACTCCTGCATTGGCACTTGTAGCTTCACTTTTTGCTCACAATTATTTAGTTTCATTTAATTTTAAACCTATTCCTAAGTTTAATTTTATAGATAATATTCCGGGGGAAACAATATTAATACCATGTAATGCAGGTAATAACTTTTGCAAAAATATTTCCTACAATTTAACTGAAAAACTTAATGAATGTAATAAATATGATCTTATTTACGATTATGTATCAGAACAGGGTATTTCTCTCTATCCTGATTTTGTCGGTAAAGTCAATGATCTTCCTAAAAATTTTATAAAAAACGACAAAACTTATTTTCAAATAAAATTATCTGACAGAATAAATCAAAACTGCATATTAAATAGCAGCTCAATGAAATATTATAAATTAGTACCATTTGTATATGAAAAAATATTTTTTATGAAAAATTACAATAAAAAAATTTCCTTAGGAACCAGTGTTCCTGTTAATCCGATTTTATACGGAGAAG
>CACFYR010000057.1 GCA_902570505.1 uncultured Pelagibacteraceae bacterium
TGAACGGCATCATATTTGCTGCAAGCACTAATACGCCTGCTTCTAATCCACCTTGTGCTAGAAACTCTCCATATCTAACATTCATTAAATTATCAAAATTTTTATCATTTAATTCATTAAGTTCACCTAGTGAATGATTTCCATCCATAACCATTGGATGATTAACTTTATTTGCAACTCCTTTTGGAACAATTATTGGAACATCGGGATGATCGGCAAGAGTTCCTTCAATGTAGTTCTTATTAGCACTAGCTTTATATTGAATGTTTATTCTATCGCCTGTTAATGGATTGACCATTTGCGCATCCACAACTGGATAATTAGGACTATCTTCTAATTCTATGCTCCACGTATCCCCATCTGCATTTTCATAATTTTTCTCCAAAATTTCAAATGTTTTTCCTTTGACTGGTTTTTGCAATCCTTCCATTTGATCTGCACTATGTGATTGGGCAAATTTTGCTATATCCACACAACTTGCATCTGCCCCAAGTTTTTTAGTATATGACTGTCTCCAAGCATCCAGATAAACTTTTCCATAAGGACCATTAAATGACTCGCACTTATCCTCTAATAACCTTGCTAAACAAAGAGCAAAAAAAACATCTCCTTTAATCAATTGTTTTGAATTTTTATCAAAATTTAAAAAATACCTAATACTTTCCCACAATTTTTTTAATTGCGTTCCAACGTTCCCAATTACTTTAATTTGAGCTTTAATAAGTCCATAACTATGTTTTATTGCCTTCCATCCAATACTTAATGATTTCGCAGTAGAAATACTTTTGATTTTTTTAAATTTATGAATTTCCTCAAAGGCCAACCAGAAAAAAATTCCCAAGAAATTAGTTGCTAAAATTTCAGCTGGAACAAATAAACCACCTGTTAATGAAAAGAAAAAACTTAATAAAGTTTTCATAAACCAAAAAACAGAAACTGTGACTATTCCAGTTGCTAAAATTAATTTAACGAAATTTTTTAACTCTACTTTTAAGCCCACAGTCTTTGAAATTTCATAAGCCATATAAGCCTCTAAACATCTACAAAGTATAACTCCAACACCCATCTGACCTGGGACTAATGCTATAGCTCCATTAATTAATGCTATGATTGTTATAATTTTATAAACTTCTTGTGCTTTTCGGTCCTTAGTCACAAATTCTGCAATTTTTTGAACATCAATATCGTCCATCACTAAAGATTTTAAAAATGGAAATTTTTCTTTACCCTCTCGATATCCTTTTATCCAAGCGGTTGGGCTCGTTAGAAATTTAATTGAAGCATTAATGTGAGAACTAATTTTTTTAATATAACTAACCATTTAATGATTTATAAACCATATCATTGTGCCTCTTGTGTGTATAGATTTGAAATAACTTTCAATTATCATTGATAGTATTTATCTTTTTGAATTTTGACTCTCTATTAATAATCAATAGGTCCGCGGTTCGAATCCGTGCGGGGGCACCATCACTCAATAAAATCAACACTAATTATTTTTGCAAAATCAGATTTTTATTTTTTTAATATTAATTGTAGTCAAAGTGTGTCGTATAAATATAGATTATTAAATTTATTGTGACGCCTTCTTCATTGGATAAAAAATATTTTGCTGAGGATACTGACATCCTGCGCCAGTAGATCTATCAACAGCAATTCCAATTATTCCGCCAAACACAATATTACCCCACGCCATTTTTTTAGCTTTATCTTGGACTGTACCAGCAGCAGGGTTAGCAGGAACATAACCTTCTTTAGTACACGAGATAGCTAATTGATCACAAGAATTTCTAACCATCACTGTTCCAGGTGTAGTTACATAGTAACTTCCTTTTGAATTTGATAAAGTACACATTGCACCTATAACTTCTCCAGTAGTAACTGACATTGATTGATTTTTTGACTCAGTTATAGATGCGCAACCACTTAAGATTGCGAACATGAACAGAATTGATATTTTGTTAATTAAGTTTTTCATTAATAAATAACTCATACCATAATGTCAGGGATGTGTCGACATATTGAATATCTAAAAATAATTATTGATAATTATTGTTTATAAACATTCCGTGGTACGGAGGCACCATTATTTAACTTCACCTCTTAATTGCTCAAGTTTAATTTTTTTTTGCAAACTTCTATTCGGATCATAAAGCAAATTA
>CACFYR010000058.1 GCA_902570505.1 uncultured Pelagibacteraceae bacterium
TTTTTGATAAGTAATTTTTGTCAATTATTTTACCCGAAAAACCTATAATGGAATTAAATGCTTCATCAAATCCAAAAGCCAAATTCAAAGAGATCATGCATCCTTGGCTAAAGCCAGCCAAATAAATATTTTTATTTTCTAGCTTATAAAAATTTTTTATTTCATTTATAAAATATGATATTTTTTTTTCTGCTGATATAGCCTTTTCTAAAATATAATCTGGATCATCTACAGACAGGTCAAACCATTGACGACCTGAAGGATTTATTGAACACATTTCATGACCATCAGGACATATAATAATAGTGTTATCAAGGTACCTCTTCCAACCATATGCTAATGTGCTAATATCTTTTCCGTCACCTCCGTATCCATGAAAAAGTATAATACAATTTTTTACACTATCCTCTTTACCGCAAACTATGTTTATATAATTCAAACTAAATTTTTGCATTTTTCTAATCGAATTTATTTAACCAACTTATTAGCTCTTTATTTTTAAAATCTACTGCGCCCAAAATTCTGGCAAATTCTTCTCCATTTTTATTTACGAGTATCGTTGTTGGTATTCCTCTTAATGATAGCTTATTGGGAATATCTGTAGACGAATCGTAATATATATTTAAATTTTTTATATTTATCTCATTAAAAAAGTTTTCAGATTTTGACTGACTTTCCCTGCCTATATTTATCGGAATTACTGAAATGTTTTTAAAAATTTCATTTGAAGCGAGCTGGTCTAATGAGGGCATTTCTTCTCTACATGGTAAGCACCAGGTTGCCCAAAAGTTAAGAACTACCAATTTATTTCTAAATTCAGATAATTTAATAATTTCGCCTTTGTAGTTTTTAAATACTATGTTTTCTAGTTTTTTTGGCTCTTTATAAATTATAAGGTTTTTAATATTTGGATGCTCTATTGAATAAGTTAAAGTAGGTGATAATAGATACAATATAAAAATAAATAATTTAAATAATTTTAAATTCATCTTAAAAGTATTTATCATGGCAAAAAATAAAAACAATCAGACAGTTTGGAGCACTAGAATCAAAAAAAATAGATACTCGATTTATGAGAAGGTTGGTAGCTCATTAGAAGTTGATAAAAGACTTTTTAAAGAGGACATAGCTTGTTCAATTGCACATGTTGAGATGTTGCATAAACAGAAAATTATAACTTTTAAGGTTAAGAACAAAATATTGTTTGGGTTAAATCGAATTAAAAATCAAATTATAAAAAAAAAATTTCTATTTGACGGCAACGATGAAGACATTCATATGTTCATTGAAAATAAACTATTTGAAATAATCGGTGAAGACGCTGGTTATGTTCATACTGCTAGATCTAGAAATGATCAAGTAATTACAGATTTAAAAATTTGGCTTAGAATTAAGACTGAGGAAATAATCGGTTTAATTAATAACTTAATTAAAATTATTATAAAAAATGCAAATAAAAATATTTATACAATAATGCCAGGTTTTACACATTTAAAAAATGCTCAACCAGTAAGCTTTGCACATTACCTTCTTGCATATGTAGAAATGTTTAATAGAGATAAGAAAAGATTTAAAAATAATTTAGATCAGCTTTTAGAAAATCCTTTAGGAGTTGGTGCGCTAACCGGAACATCGTTTAACATTGACAGAAATTATACTGCTAAAAAATTAAAATTTAAAACATCAACAAGAAATTCTATAGATACTGTCTCAGATAGAGATTATGTTTTAGATTTTTTGTATTCATCATCAGTATGTGCAATGCATATATCAAGAATGGCAGAAGAGTTTATTATATGGAATTCAGATGCATTTAATCTAATCAGTTTAAATGATAGTATAGTTACGGGATCATCTATTATGCCCCAAAAAAAAAATCCTGATCCTTTAGAATATTTAAGAGGACAAACCGGAAATACTTACGGTGACTTGTTGTCTATGCTCACTATACTAAAAGGTTTGCCTTTATCTTATTTCAAGGACTTGCAAGATGACAAAAAAAAAGTTTTTGATACCTACGACCGATTAAAATCGTCAATCATGATTACTAATGAAATACTTAACAATTTTAAGGTAAATAAAAAAAAGATGTTAGAATTATCTGAAAAAGGACATATCACAGCAACAGATTTAGCAGACT
>CACFYR010000059.1 GCA_902570505.1 uncultured Pelagibacteraceae bacterium
AATTAATAGAAAAAGAATTAAATGTTATTTTAGAATTAAATGGAGATGATGATTGGACAAAAGCAAATTCTTTTATTCAAACAGCAAATCCCGATTTTATTAATAAAAATGAAAAGATTACTGTAGATGTTGTATGTGGTAAAACAGATAATCCATTTGATATCAAAATACATAAATTAAAAGCGGTTGAAATTTATAAAGATTTTAATGTTTATCAATTTAGTGTAAATATTTTTCAAGGTATATATAGTTTAACCTCTTTAAATTCACTAGATCAAAATGATTTTAAACCTAATGATTTATTTGAAGGTCAACTTTGCTACAGAATACCTGATAGCAAAAATAAAAAATTTTATAAATAATGAAAAGTTTATCGTGTATTGATCTGTTTGCAGGTGCTGGGGGTTTTTCTCTTGGATTAAGTAGAAATAATATAAATATAATTATAGCAAACGAAATTGAGAAAGATTTCGCAAAAACCTTTGAACTTAATCATCCAAAAACCAAAATGTTAAATGAAGATATCCACAATATAGATTTTAAGGAAGAATTAAAAAAAATTGGACACAAATCTATTGATATATTATGTGGTGGACCACCGTGTCAGGGTTTTAGTACTGTTGGAAGTAAAAATAAAAAAGATAAAAGAAATTCTTTGTTTTGGGAATTTTTAAGAGCGGTTAATGAAACTACTCCTAAAGCAGTTATTTTTGAAAATGTTGCTGGTTTTAAATCACTTTATAATGGACAAGCATATGAAACCTTAATTAAAGAACTTGAGAGTATAGGATATAGTGTATTTACAGATGTTTTAAATGCTGCTGATTATGGGTTGCCACAACTTAGAAAAAGAACAATAGTAGTAGGTGTTTCAAAAGGATGTTCGTTTAGTTTTCCCAAAATTATCAAATCCAAGAATAAAAATTTATTTGAAGATAAGTATCTAACAATTATGTCGGCGATTTCTGATTTACCTAAATTAAATGTTGGTGAAGAAAAAAATAAATATTCTTGTGAACCAAAAAATGATTACCAAAAAAAAATGAGAGGAAATATCAAAATACTAACAGAACACAATTGTTCAAATTATGGAGAGAGAATGCAAAAAATTATCAGTTTAGTACCACCAAAAGGAGATATTAGTGATTTGCCTCTTAGTTTAAGACCAAAAAAATATTTTAATAATGTATATGCTAGAATAGATCCAACACAACCTTCTCCAACAATAACAAGAAACTTTGGCACTCCATCATCTACAAGGTGTATCCACCCGTTTCAAAACCGTGCGCTATCAACAAGGGAGGGAGCAAGATTACAAGGTTTCCCTGATAAATTTATTTTTTATGGAAGTAAAACTAGTAAAAACCTTCAAATAGGTAATGCGGTCCCGCCATTGTTGGGAGAAATAATTGGAAAGCAAATCATAAAATCACTTAATTCTAAATAATTATTCTAAGAACTTTATAAGTATGACAAAGACTACGACGAACATTAACAAGAAATCTGACAAATAATGAAAACTTACTACGAAGTTTCTAAGAAGAAGTTTCAAAAGTCTTTATTTTCTTTTAGTATTTAAATTATAGGAGGAAAACAGAACGCCCCTTATTTTTATGAAGACGGTTTAAATATTAAGCATAATCCGTTGTTACAAAATCTTTTTTTTGTTTTTGTTGGACCATCATTAAATACATGACCGTGATGTGCGCCACATTTTGCGCAATGGTATTCAGTTCTCATCATTCCAAAAGAAAAATCAACTTTAGTTTTAAAGGCTCCAGGTAGTGCCTCTGAAAATGAAGGCCAGCCAGTTCCACTATCAAACTTTGCTTCGGAGCTAAATAACTTATTCCCACAATTTGCGCAGTGATAGAAACCTTTTCTTTTTTCATGTAAAAGGGAGCTGGTGAAAGGTTTTTCAGTTTTTTCATTGAATAAAATCTCTTTTTGTTCATCTGTTAAATTTTTATTAATAATTTTTTTGGACACTGCGTAAACGATAGAATAAGGAGTAAGAATAATACCAAATATAGAACCTAAAATTATTTTAAAAAATTTTCTTCTCATAATTGTAA